>SKTQ01000025.1 GCA_007122505.1 Bacteroidales bacterium
TCAATATCAACCAGTGGTATATCGATGATGTCTTTGTTGGAGAAGCGGTTTATATGGTAACATTACCATTTGAAGAAGATTTCAGTGATGCACCTGTAGGCGATATGCCCGAACATTGGGAACGCACACATACAAACTGGTCGGTTTTCGGCTCAAACAACGCAGGTGGTGAAGCAGCACCAGAGTTGCGCTTTAACTGGAGCCCCTCAGCTATAGATGTCTTTAGGGCAATTACACCACTTTTGAATGCCGCTGATGTGGATGACGTGATGCTCATGTTTATGCACAGTGTGAATGACTATAGTGGTGACTATACCCTTAAAGTGCAAACATCCCTGGATGGGGAGACCTGGACAGACCAATGGACCATGGATATGAAGCAGGCCATACGTACTTCCGATGACCGGGAAGCTGAAGGCGGCAGAGATGTTCCGCCCACAGAACAGGTTGTGCTTCTGGATGGTGTAGGTGGTGAGCAATTCTACCTGGCCTTCGTATATGATGGCAACAGCTGGAATATCAACCAGTGGTACATTGATGACATTTTCGTTGGTGAAGCAATGGATATGTTTGAAGTCACCTTCCATGTGAAAGAGGATAGTGCCGATGAGGCTCCCATTGCAGGTGCCAGCATAAACATCAATGGCGACATCATCACTACCAATGCAAATGGTGTGGCTAGCATCAGCCTCTGGGCAGGTGATTACACAGCCAATATCACCGCAACCGGTTATATTGCAGAATCGGTTTCCTTTACTGTTGCCAATGCAGACCTTGATATTGAGGTACATATGCTCGACAACATCGTTGAGCCCTTCAACCTTGATGTTACAACAGAAGGTCTGGAACCCGGCCAAGCCCTCTTTACCTGGAACGACTATGGTGATGAATATGAGTTCCGTTATGACGATGGCGTGGTGGATGCACAGCTTGGATTCCAGGGTACCTGGAACTCAGTGATGGGTGCGGTACACTTCAACAACGCTGTACTGCATGAGATGACCTGGCAACTCACGGAGGAAGGCGGCCCCCACAATACTGTAAAAGTATGGGTTCTCGGCCTTACACCTGAAGGACTACCGGACAGAAACAACGTGCTGTATACTGCCGAAAATGTGCCCAACACCGATAACCAGTGGAACACCTATGAATTTACATCTCCCGTTAACGCACCCGAAGGATTCTTCATTGGTCTAAGTTACAATGGCTTCCTTGGATTGGCAGTGGATGATGGCGTAGGTGCACCATGGGACTTCGTGCCCGGCACACAGTTTGGCGTGTTCAACATAACTGATCCAACATCTGCGTTTACGGATATATCCTTCTGGGGATTTGAAGTAAACTATCTGATTCGTGCCTATGGCGCAAACCTTGGTGAAGTTTACACAGCTGGAAGCAAAGCTTTCGTTGGCTTTGACGTATTCCTGGATGGAGCCATGGTTGCCGAAGGAGTTCAGAACACTGAATTCATGTTTGAAGGATTGACCACCGGCGAATACACCGCAGGTGTGCGCTCTGTTTATACTACAGGCATGTCAGACATTATCGGAATAGATTTTGATATTGAAGTAGATCAACCCGATCTGTTTGAAGTAGTATTCCATGTTGATATAAGCAAAGCCATGCAGTATGACTTGCTTGGCGGGTTTGATCCCGATGTGCATCATATCCTCATGACCGGAAGCTTGCTCGGATGGGCAGAGCCCGGCAGCGATCCTGACAACCAGGTGCTGGAGTGGCTCACAGCCGACCCGATGGTGTATGGAATTACCCATCATCTTGAGGCAGGTACCTATGAGTACAAGTACTTCTCTGACTACATTGGCGATGGCTGGGACGGCGGCGAATGGCCGGGCGATCCCAACCGGGTTGTTGTTGTCTCAGGAGACATGCTCGTGGAAGACGTGTTCGGTCCCCCAGACCTGGATGTTATTGAAACAGATGATATTTCTGTGAACTTATATCCTGTTCCTGCAAGAAGCAGGCTGTTCGTAGAATCGAATGTGCCAATTGCGGAAATAAGAATGATCGATATGCTTGGACAGGTGGTTTATACAACGACTGTGAACGAACATCGGACTGAAATAGACGTATCCAATATGAGAAACGGAATCTATTTCATTCAGATGACTACCAACCGGGGTATTATTACCCATAGGGTACAGGTTACCAAATAGCAGTAATTCGTTTCCAAAAAAATGGGAAGACCGCAAGGTTTTCCCATTTTTTTTGCATTTCTGTAAGCCATTAATTTCAGACCTCCTGATCCTACCACTGAATATCAATTAGCTACAACTCTTGTGTCGCAAAGTGGTAATGTCGCGATTTATATTAGGGTTTTATAAGCTCCCACCCTGTCAATCTGTTTTATAAAACCTTTATTCTTTATGTTTTTCATTGCGGTGAAAAAAAATTACCACTAAGACACGGAGGACACAAAGAATACACGAAGAATTCATAAAAGAACTTCCTTTGTGTAGCCTTTGTGTCCTTTGTGGTTATTAAAACAGCCACAAAGTGCGGCACTGAGTTTATGGAAGTGGCACAAGGGATACAAAAAATGCGACACCAAGAGCTGCGACAGATCTGAATTTCAGAACAATTGGTTGAATCTACTTGCGACGGATTAAACATGCACCGCAGAGAACGGCTGAAAGGGCGATTAACGGAAACACGGCAGGATGGAATGATTGCGGAAAAACCGGCCAGGAAACAAGCAATAAAACACTGACCACAAAAACAAAGCGGGCATACCAGGTCATCACAATTTTCGTAAATGCAGAAATTGAATTCATTCTGACAGAAAAATAGATGTGGGTTGGGAGTGTCCACAAGAGGTTCATGTTTAGTGCAGTGGCGATATGATCAGACAAAAACCACATAAAGAATACGATTATTCCAAGTGTTCCAAGCAAAAGAAAGTATATTTTGGAAAACACCATAATAGACTTACGGTGCAGCAGCGTCAGGCACCCGGCAACAAACAATAACCAAAACGTTATAACCGGTGTAGGGCCGAAAGGGCTTTCCCATACAATCTGTTCCGGTAGTATTTCGCGCCAGGCATTTACGAGAACTCTGCCATCGTAGTGCCTTGCATGTCCAAAAGCGATAAACATGTCGTCGGGTAAAAACATGGTATGCCAGGGTGTTGCCTTCTCGTCGGCAGGCAAGCCTAAAAGAATATCGATACCAAGCTCTATCCATGGCTTATACGCCACATATGGCTTTAGCATATCCCGAAAGCTTCGTTCTACATGGGGATGTGGGTCCGGGCCCCAGTCAATATCGAGTTGTTCGTCAACCAAATCACGAATACGGGTAGCGCAATTGTCATAAAAGAAATCGTATAGGTAATAAATATTTTCCGGTTGTCTGTTGATTTGAAGAAAGTTGTATATACGCATTTTTTCTTCGAAGGTAAGGTTCAGCGTCTGTTCATGAACAAACCTGCCAGTCTGCCTGTACTCATTCAGGAACACATGTAAAGGCACCACAGTGAGTTTATACAGGAGCCTTCCCTGCATGAACTTAAGATAAAAGTTTGGGGTATCAAAATCGAATGTCCCCCAGTTGTATACCTCATCTATGTTATATGCAGGGTCATGCACCCATAGCGCACTATGTCCGAATGCTGCATAAAGCTGTTCCCCGGGGCCGGCGGTGAGCAATGAGATTCTTGCTTCCGGTGACAGTATATTCGAGGCCGTTGTTTGTTTCTGGGGCAGCAAGATGAGAAGAAAAATCAGCAGGGAAAAAGTATATGGGCTTTTCATGGACAAGTAATTTTTATTTGCCTGACAGCGTGTTATTGTTTGATGATCATTTGCGGATCATGATCTGATATAGATGTATCCGGGGGAAATCATCTATTACTATTCCTGACAGATAAGACAAAATTATGTAAAAAGCCGGATTCCTGGTCACACTTTTTACGGGCACTTTTCTTTTCGTTGTTTCAGTTGTTATTTTCTTTATACAGAGAAACAAAGGGGGTTTTTATTTAAAAAATAATATCTATCTTTGCACCCTTGATTTAGCCCGTTATTTATCCGAATGCGATCCGCGGAAGCTTATTAACAATTTGTTGTTAATAAATTTGCCGATAACAAAACTAAGTTTTATCTTTGCACCCCCAAAACAAGGGGTTAGGGGTTGCATTATGAATATTCAGACACAGCAAACGAAACAATACGATGAATACATTGAGTTATAAGACTGCCTCGGCAAACCGGGAAACGGTTGAAAAGGAGTGGGTTCTTGTTGATGCTACCGATGAGATCCTGGGTCGTCTTGCATCCAAAGTGGCAAAAATCCTGCGGGGGAAGCATAAAGCATTGTTTACGCCTCATGTAGATTGCGGCGACCATGTGATCATCATCAATGCTGACAAGATTAAGCTTACAGGGAACAAGTGGGAGGACAAGACCTACGTTCGTCATACCGGTTATCCCGGAGGTCAGCGATTTAAGACTGCCGAACAAATGATGGCGAAAAAACCCACATTCATGGTAGAGAAGGCCATCAAAGGCATGCTTCCCAAAAACAAGCTTGGAAGCCAGATGTATCGCAATCTTCGTGTTTATGCGGGAGGCGAGCATCCACATACTGCCCAGGAACCCAAACTAATTAATCTCAACACAATCAAATAACCATGGAAGTAGTCAACACCTCAGGTAGAAGGAAAACAGCCATTGCCCGTGTTTATCTTAAAGCGGGTAGCGGGCAGATCATTGTCAACAAAAGAGATTACAAAGATTATTTTCCCACCGGCATTTTGCAGTATATAGTAAACCAGCCATTTGAGATAACAAAAAACGAGGGAAAATTTGATGTTAAAGTAAACCTGAACGGAGGGGGTATCAAGGGACAGGCTGAAGCATTGCGTTTGGCTGTCTCCAAAGCCCTGGTTCAGATTGATGCTGAATATCGGCCACCACTCAAGGCCAAAGGCTTACTCCGGAGAGACCCGCGCATGGTAGAACGTAAAAAGCCCGGCCAACCCAAAGCCAGGAAGAAGTTCCAATTCAGCAAACGTTAATCACATTTTTATTGTTTTTATATCATGGCAAGAACAAACTATAACGAACTTTTGGAAGCCGGTGTCCATTTTGGCCACTTAAAGAGAAAATGGAATCCCAATATGGCTCCGTATATTTTCATGGAGCGGAATGGCATTCACATCATTGACCTCAATAAAACCCTGGCTAAAATTGATGAGGCCGCAGCAGCTCTGAAACAGATAGCACGGTCGGGAAAGAAAATTCTTTTCGTTGCCACCAAAAAGCAGGCCCAGGATACGGTAAAAGAGCTGGTTAAACAAATCAACATGCCCTATGTTACTGAAAGGTGGCCGGGCGGTATGCTCACAAACTTTGCCACTATCCGTAAGGCAGTACGTAAAATGGGAGCCATTGACAAAATGGCCACCGACGGTACTTTTGACAATATGTCGAAGCGTGAAAGACTGCAAATAATGCGTGAACGCGCGAAACTCGAAAAACAACTGGGCAGTATTTCTGACTTGAACAGGTTGCCTGCTGCCATTTTTGTAGTAGACATATGCAAGGAACACATTGCTGTTCGGGAGGCCAAGAAACTCAACATCCCCACATTTGCCATTGTAGATACCAATGCAAACCCACTGGATGTAGACTTCCCCATTCCTGCCAACGATGATGCTTCAAAATCCATCCATATTATTGTGAAACTCATGGTGGAAGCAATTCAGGAAGGTTTGGCCGAAAGGAAGCTGGATAAGGACAAGGCTGCAGAAGAAGAAGAAGAGCGGGAACAGGAGGCAGAAAGGGAAAGAAAGCGTTTGCAGGAGTTGGAAGAAACAGATGACGAAGAACTTACTGCCGACGAACTCGAGGAAAAAAAAGCCAGGCTGGCGAAAAAAGCCAAGCTTAAGGAAGATACTGATGAGCAGGAGAAGGCTCCCAGGGAAGCAAAACCCGCAGCGAAAAGGCCTGCCGGGAAACGCCCCAGAAAGTAATCACATTTCATTAGGGGACAAGCACCGGCAGCCATAAACGACACAGATAATCGAAGAAATATTTTCCTGTAAATCCTGTGTTTGGCATGCCGGTAATTCAATAAATAAGATTGTTTCATCAAAAAAATAACATATAATGTCACAAATAACTGCCGCTCAGGTAAATGAATTGAGAAAAAAAACAGGTGCCGGTATGATGGACTGCAAAAAGGCACTGGTGGAAGCTGAAGGTGATTTTGAGGCAGCAACCGATATACTTCGGAAAAAGGGCCAGAAACTAGCCAGCAGCCGTGCTGATCGTTCGGCCAATGAAGGAGTTGTGCTGAGCACGGTCGCCGCTGATGGCAAAAAGGCATACGCGGTAATGCTGAACTGTGAAACAGACTTCGTTGCACAGAACCAGGAAGTGATAGACTTTACCGCTGCACTGCTTCAACTTGCTGTTGAAAAAGAGTGTGATACACTTGAAGCCCTAAAATCTGCCGATATGAATGGCAGATCCGTTGTTGACAATATCACGGATATGGTAGGGAAAACCGGCGAAAAAATGGAGCTTGGCGCTTATGGTGTTGTTGCCGGGGCAAAAGCGTTTGCCTATACACACCCGGGAAACAAAATTGCGGCCATAGCAGCGTTTAACAAATCGGATGTAAAAGATATAGATACTGCCGGCAAAGACGTTGTGATGCAAATTGCAGCTATGGCTCCCGTGTCTGTCGATAAGGAAGATGTTGCTCCGGAAATTATCGAAAAAGAAATTGAGATCGGTAAAGAACAAGCCCGTCAGGAAGGCAAGGCGGAGGAGCTATTGGAAAAAATAGCCTTGGGCAAACTCAATAAATTCTTTAAAGAAAGCACCCTGATCAACCAGGACTTTATCAAGGACAGCAAAAAAACTGTTGGCCAGATGCTTCAGGCAGCTGACAAAGACCTTAAGGTTGTGGCTTTTGAGCGTTTGTCGCTGGTATAACAAGCGTGCCCCGTTCTTTATTGCCGTTTACAACAATATCATACAAAACGCCCTTCTCGTTGACGTTGAAAACAACAATGGGAAGGGTGTTTTCTTTGCATAGGGTGAATGCGGTGATATCCATAACCTGAAGGTTTCTTTCGATGGCTTCATCAAAAGTTATTGTGGTGTATCTTTTCGCCCGGGGGTTTTTCTCCGGATCATCAGAATAAACACCATCTACCCTGGTGCCTTTAAGCACAATATCTGCTTTGATCTCAACAGCTCTAAGCGCCGCTGCCGAATCAGTGGTGAAAAAAGGGTTTCCGGTTCCGCCGGCAATGATTACCACATGGCCATCGTTCAAAAGCCTGATAGCCCTTTGACGGCTCATCTTTTCACAGATAGTGTCTACGGGGACTCCTGATAACACCGTTGCCTTGGTACCAAGATCAAGCAATGCCGACTGCAATGCCATGCTATTGATAATGGTCGCCAGCATACCCATTTGATCTCCCTGCACCCGGTCAATCCCTTTTTTTGTACCCTGCAAACCCCTGAAAATATTTCCTCCGCCAAGAACAACAGCTGTTTCAATGCCCTGATCAACCAATGACTTGATCTCCGCGGCATAGGTTTGTAGTGCTCCGGCATCAATTCCGAGACGGTTGCCACCGGCCAGCGATTCACCACTTAATTTAACCAGAATACGTTGATATTTTCCCATAAGGCTTCTTGCTTAATCATCGATAGTGCAAGTTTACGTTTTTTTTTCTAATAAGAGGGTTTTTGTATGGTTGTGTTTTTGATTTTTCATTAGCGGCTTATGAAAAATCAAAATATGATTAAATTTGTAAGCATAAACCAAAAACCAACCGCCATGAACGAAGAACTGGATTTTTTGTTTGAAGAAGCCAATGAAAAAATGGGGAAGTCCATCACGCATCTTGAAAAAGAACTTGGCAAGATTCGGGCCGGCAAAGCAAACCCTCAAATGCTGGAAAGTGTTAAAGTGGATTATTATGGTGTGATGACCCCATTGTCGCAAATGTCAAATATCAACACCCCTGATCCTCGCAGCATCATTGTTCAGCCCTGGGAAAAAAACATGCTGGAGCCGGTCGAAAGGGCCATTATGGCTGCAAACCTGGGCTTTAACCCTCAAAATGACGGAACGCTGATTCGCATTGTTGTTCCTCCCTTGACCGAAGAAAGGCGTAAAGACTTAGTTAAAAAGGTGAAAAGTGAAGCAGAGTCAACCAAAGTTAGCATACGCAATATTCGTCGCGAAGCCATTGATTCGGCCAAAAAACTTGAAAAGGAAGGTGCACCGGAAGACCTGGTGAAGATTTTGGAGCATAACGTTCAGGAAATCACCAATGAGCACACCGACAAGGTGGATAAAATGGTGGAAGCCAAGGAAAAAGATATCATGACGATTTAACTTCCGGCAAATACAAATGCATTTGTGCGGACTTTTTTCATCTGCCGGGTCAATGATAGTGTGGCTACATCACGATCGCGATGCAATTGCTGCTTCAGCTCCGATAAAGAGTTAAAACGCATCTCGTCACGAATACGTTGAAGGAATCCGATGGAAATTTTATGTCCGTAAATGTCACCTTCAAAGTGAAACAAATGTGCTTCGATGGTGACATTTTCCATGTCTAAGGTGGGTCTTATGCCAATATTGATCATGCTTGGATACCATTTGCCGGAAACATTTACCAGCCCGGTATAGACTCCCTGGCCGGGAACTGCTTTGTTTGGGCCGTCAATTCCCAGGTTGGCTGTTGGGTATCCCAGGGTGCGACCAATTTTGTTTCCTTCAACAACAAAACCACTCACCGGGAAAGAATACCCCAGGGTTGCAAACATTTTTTCCACATGCCCCTGTTCCAGCAGACTCAACATTTCTTTGTGCTGGCTTGTGTTGGTGTTTTGAAATTTGGGATCGAGGGTTCCCGTGGGACGCTCTTCACCAATGATTATGCTCTCCTGCAGATCAAGAAACTGTTTGTGGTGCCAGATGTCTGCGCCCGGCACCAGGGTTTTGGAAGAAAAAAGCATTCTTTTTAGTCCCGACGTCAAAATTTTGCTGCTGTCAGCACTATGTATTGAAGGGAGCTGCCATAACAGGGTATTAGGATAACCGAAGCTGCTGATCATGTCCAGTCGTTCCCCGGGTGTCAGCAATGAGGGGGTTGAGGATTGTTTGCTGCCAATGTCCTGATCTGCATTGCAGACAACCACCAGCAGCTCTTCCTTGTTTTCTGCGCAAAGGCCAGAACCATAGGAAAGCAAAGCCTTGTGATGAGCCAATAATCCGTCAAAAAATGACACGACGGAAGCCTTATATGTTCTGGTATCTTCTAATTTTTCGGTCAATGACCTTGTGCCGGTGCTTCTGTTTTCCATTTCGATTCAAATGTAATTGATTTTTTTGAAACGGCGGCTTTGCAGGTAAAGCGCATGTTCATTCGTGCATTTTGTACCCTTGATAACGTGAGATGATTGTCGATGATCGATTGTCAATTGATCATAATTGATAATTGATCATCAAGCATCGACAACCGTCCAAAGCCGTAATAATGTTGATTTTGTATTATTTCCAAAGACATTTTCATATTGATACATTGATATATTGATAAATTGTTACATTTTCACATTGTCAACGGTTTTTGTATATACATTGAAAAGTATGGATTCAATTAAATATTTCGTACTTTAGCCCGTTAATAACTAGGTTAACAGGGTAATACAAAGCGGTTAACGCAAGCAGCATATATGGACAAAGAAAACGAACGCACAGGTAGAGTGGCGCAGGTAATAGGGCCTGTTGTTGATGTGATTTTTGAGGGCCGGAAAAGTTTGCCGGAGATCTATGAAGCCCTTGAGGTTTATAATGATCAGGGGCACAGAATCATTCTGGAATGCCAGCAACATTTGGGAGAAGACACCATTCGCAGTATTGCCATGGATGGAACAGACGGCATTTCCCGCGGGATGCCGGTTTATCCGAAAGGTGGCCCCATCACCATGCCGACAGGAGCGGAAGTACGTGGCCGTTTGTTTAATGTGATTGGTGAAACCATTGATGGGCTGGGGCCTGTTAAAACAGATAAGCGGTATGACATCCATAGCGAGCCTCCCAAATATGATGAGCTGAAAACCGGGGATGAGATTTTGCTGACCGGTATAAAAGTGATAGACTTGTTGATGCCCTACCCAAAAGGCGGAAAAATTGGTTTGTTCGGTGGTGCCGGTGTTGGCAAGACCATTTTGATCATGGAGCTCATCAACAACATTGCCAAAAGCTACAAGGGTAAAAGTGTATTTGCCGGAGTTGGTGAGCGTACCAGGGAGGGAAATGACCTGCTTAGGGAGATGATAGAGTCGGGCGTAATCAATTACGGAGAGGCATTCAGGGAAGCCCTGAAGGAGGGGAAGTGGGACCTGTCGCTGGTTGACAGGGAGGCTCTTGCCACCTCACACGCCACATTGGTATTCGGCCAAATGAACGAGCCTCCGGGGGCACGTGCACGAGTTGCTTTGTCGGGTCTGGCTTTGGCAGAGTACTTTCGCGACGGCGATCGGGAAGAAGAGGAAGGCAATGACATTCTATTCTTTATTGACAATATTTTTCGTTTTACCCAAGCCGGCTCAGAAGTGTCGGCCCTGTTGGGCCGCATGCCATCAGCTGTGGGGTATCAGCCAACACTGGCAACAGAAATGGGGCTTTTGCAGGAAAGGATCACCTCCACCAGGAGGGGATCAATCACGTCTGTTCAGGCCATATATGTACCTGCCGATGACCTTACTGATCCGGCCCCTGCTACCACATTTGCCCATCTTGATGCTACTACCGTGCTCAGCAGAAAAATATTTGAGCTTGGCATATATCCTTCAGTCGACCCCCTGGATTCCACTTCGCGACTATTGTCGCCCGACATAGTGGGAGAAGAGCATTACCGTGTTGCGCGGGAGGTGAAAAGAATATTGCAACGATACAAGGAGTTGCAGGACATTATTGCCATTCTCGGTCTGGAAGAACTATCAGAAGAAGACCAGTTGATTGTAAAGAGAGCACGCAAGGTACAACGGTTTCTCAGTCAGCCTTTTTTTGTGGCGGAGCAATATACCGGCCTGAAGGGGGCATTTGTTTCGCTTGAAGAAACCATTAAAGGATTTTCTCTGATTCTTAGCGGAGAAATGGATCAATATTCAGAAACAGCGTTTAACCTGGCCGGCAACATTGAAGAGGTCAGGGCAAGGGGGGAGCAGCAGTTGCAGAACAATCAAAAGCTCACAAAACAAGATGCATCTAAAGGTAATTAGCCCCAACGAGATCCTTTACCAGGGAGAGGTCAGCCTGGTGCAGATGCCGGGCAAAATGGGCTCCTTTGAGGTGCTCGTCAACCATGCCCCCATTGTTGCACTGCTGGACCCGGGCCGGATAAAAATTATCGACAATCAGCGGAATTTGGTCTTTCTTACCATTCCGGCGGGTGTGGTGCACGTCAGGAACAACACAATCACCATCATTACCGAGAGAGAATAAACAAAACAACTTGCTTTTTTCGTATCTTTACAGAAAAAACGAATGTCAAAGAAAAGGTGGGTGCTCAGGGATGATGCACACGATGAAGTTGTTGAGAAGCTTTCCACCACCCTTAAAATTGACCCCATCCTTGCCCGTTTGCTGGCACAGCGAGGCATTACCAGCTACGGGGAGGCCAAGGATTTTTTCCGACCTTCTCTCGATGCCTTGCATGATCCATTCTTGTTAAAAGACATGGATGTTGCCATTGATCGAATTGAACAGGCATTGGAGCAGGGGGAAAGGATACTGGTTTATGGCGACTATGATGTGGATGGCACCACAGCAGTAGCTTTGGTGTATGAGTTTCTCAGCGAATTTCACCAAAATATCGATTATTATATACCGGACCGTTACAAGGAAGGTTATGGTATTTCCTAT
The DNA here is from genome assembly GCA_007122505.1 of Bacteroidales bacterium. Lineage (GTDB taxonomy): Bacteria > Bacteroidota > Bacteroidia > Bacteroidales > UBA7960 > PUPG01. Next base: position 11,929 of record SKTQ01000025.1, read on the forward strand.
GAAAGCATAGACTATGCCGGGAAAAGCGATGTCGGGCTGATCATATCGCTGGATTGTGGGATCAAGGCACACAAGCAGATTCATTATGCCATTGAAAGGGGCATTGACTTTATTGTGATAGATCACCACAGGCCGGGAGATGAGCCTTTGACTGCCACAGCGGTGGTAGACCCAAAGCAACCTGATTGTTTTTATCCTTACAAGGAGCTGTCGGGATGCGGGCTCGGCTTCAAACTGGCACAGGCTTTTTATCAAAAAAAGAAGCTTCCTTTTGAAAGGCTGGAAAAGTTATTAGACCTTGTTGTTGTTAGCATTGCTGCTGATGTGGTGCCCATTACGGGTGAAAACAGGGTGTTGGCCTACTATGGTCTGAAAAGGTTGAATCTGAAGCCCCGCGCCGGCCTGGAGTCAATCCTGTTCTACAGCAATGTGTTCCGCAAAGCCCGCCCCGACGGTATATCCACCTTCACCCGCGAAATAGGAGTCAGCGACCTTATGTTTATGATCGGGCCAAAGATCAATGCTGCCGGCCGCATTGAAAACGGGAAAAAAGCAGTGGATCTGTTGGTTTGCCAAAAAATGGGAGAAACCCACGAACTCACCATTGATATCAATGACCATAACACGGAACGACGCAGCCTGGATACCGATATCACCAGGCAGGCCATGGAACTCATTGCCCGAAACCCGGAACTGAACAAAAACAAAGCTACCGTTCTTTTTGACCCTGGCTGGCACAAAGGGGTCATTGGCATTGTGGCTTCGCGGCTCATTGAAACCTATTACCGGCCAACAATCATCTTTACCGAATCCAATAATCTGATTACAGGGTCGGCCCGATCCGTGAAGGATTTCGACATTTACGATGCCATCGATGCCTGCAGCGACCTGCTGGAGCATTTTGGCGGACACAAATATGCAGCAGGTCTGAGCCTGAAACCTGAAAAACTGGATGCCTTTATTGAGAAGTTCACGCAGGTGGTAGAAGAAACCATCACAGAAGATATGTTGATCCCGCAAATTGAAATACATGCTGAAATAAACCTTAACAACATTGAGGGAAAGTTTTTTCGTGTGTTGAAGCAATTTGCACCCTTTGGACCCGGTAACCCCAACCCCGTATTTGTTTCCCGCAACTGTATTGCGCAAGGCAATGCCAGGGTGGTTGGCAATAAGCATCTTAAATTTAAAGCTGTCCAGCCAACTGTTTCAGCAACAGACTTACCCGCCATTGCGTTTCAACAAGGACATCACTTAAAGGAAATGATATCCCGCAAAAGCTTTGATATTGCCTATCAGATTGAGGAAAATGAATGGAATGGGAAAGTCAGTTTGCAGCTCAACATAAAAGACATCAGGTTTAACGATTGATATCATTTGGAAATGAGTGCCGGGAATCCGTTACTTTCGGCCAAAGTCGGCCGGAATCTCTCCCCATGCCTCTGTTTCCCACTTCAACACCGGGATATCCACCCGGTTTTCACGAAGCCATTTTTCAGCCCTGCTGATGAGGTTAAACAATTCGAGGTTGTGTGGTCCGGGTTGCACTTTTGTTTTTGCCTTTCTGTTACGCACCCAGATCATTGCCGTATGGGAATCAGTATATATGGGGCGATGCAGGTTGTGCTTCTTGCACCAGGCCAGGCCATGCACGATGGCAAGAAATTCGCCGATATTGTTTGACCCACCGGCATAAGGGCCCTTTCTGAAAAACTCAGCACCACTTTTGGTATCTACACCGCGATATTCCATTAGTTCGGTTTTGCTGCTACATGCAGCATCAACCGATATGGAATCCTGAATGGGCTCTCCAATGGCCCTTCTTTGCGCGGCACTAAGTTTGCTCTGCCTCTTGTCTTTTCCCATGTAGTCGGCATAGTTGCCTTCAAAAGCTTTCCAAGCCATCTCCTCAGAAGGGAATGATTTATAAATGGCACCCTGGTATCCTTCAACAGCTTTTTTGCAATCATTCCAGTTGTCGAAAACACCCGTTTCGTTGCCTCTCCATACAGTATAGAATTTTTTTCCGGGCATTTGCAAGATTGATTGTACAGATTATGAAAAATAATTTGGAGTTTTTTTTGATACGCATCAATAAAATGCATCCCATCCCTGGGCGGCAAGTTTAAGCTGCTGGCCGGAGATAGTTACCAGGTTGGCACCCATACCGGCCTCCGTAATATGTCCAATGGGATGAATGCCGGCCAGACCTTTCAATTTTTCATAATCTTTCTGATCTATACAAAACAGGAGCTCATAATCTTCTCCTCCGCTTAGTGCACAGGTCGTGGGATCAATGTTGAACTCGTGGGCAGTTATGGCCATACGCTGGTCAACAGGGATTTTTTCTTCATAAATGGTTGCACCTACGCCGGATTTTTTGCAAATATGACGTATTTCTGATGCGAGTCCGTCGGATATGTCAATCATTGCTGTGGGTTGAACACCGGCTTTTTCCAGTAAGTCAATAATGTCGGCCCTGGGTTCGGGTTTCAATTGCCGTTCAACCACATAGGCATATTGGCTTATATCCGGCTGCATTTCCGGGTTTGCTTTGAAAACCTGCTTTTCCCGTTGTAAAACCAGCTGGCCGCAATATGCGGCACCCAGGTCTCCGCTTACAAAAAGGAGGTCGCCGGGTTTGGCCCCAGACCGGTATGCCACTTTATTTTTCCCGGCTTCACCTGTGGCAGTAATGCTGATGAACAAGCCCGCTTGACTTGTTGTGGTATCACCTCCAACCATGTCCGCTTTATACTTCTCGCAGGCGAGCAACATACCGGCATAAAGTTCTTCCAGAGCTTCCACCGAATACTTTTTTGAAACAGCCAAACCAACCATAACCTGCCTGGGTCTGGCGTTCATCGCATAAATATCTGAAAGGTTTACGGCAATGGACTTGTATCCAAGATGTTTTAAGGGTGTATAAACCATGTCGAAATGTACCCCTTCAACCAGCAGGTCTTTCGTAAGGATTGTCAGTGTGTTGCCGTTATCAATCACGGCAGCATCGTCACCAACACCCATCAAGGTGTTTGGGTGAAAGTGTTTTATGTTTTTTGTCAGATGGTCAATCAGGCCAAATTCGCCCAATGTGGAAATGTTGGTTGTTTTGGGCTTGTTTTCTTCCTGTTCATTCATATATTTTGGTTTTGAAGAGGTCACAAAGCAGTTCATTTGTTTTTGTGCTGCACCACTACGCTTTCATTATGAAGAAGTTGCATCAGCTTGTTCACAAAAGAAATATTGAGTCCCAGTGTTTTTGCCTTTTCCTCTCTGTCACGGAAAAGGTCTTCTTGCCGTGTGGGTTGCACAACGCTTTTGCCCAGTTTTTTTTTCAGTTTACCCACTTCTACTGACAGTGCAAATCTTTTGGCCAACAGTTCAAGCAATTGATAATCGTGCTCATCAATATGGAGCCGGATGGTCTGAAGGGTATTTTCATCAGCGTCCATTTCTTTCATTGTGTTTATTTCGTCGATGAGCTGATTAAAGAGGGTAGGGGTAATTTGCTGCAGGGGGTCTGTAAGGGCTTTTTCCGGCTGATGATGGGTTTCAATCATTAAGCCATTCATTTTTAACGCCATCGCTTGTATGGCGACCTGTCTTATGAGTGTTTTGTCTCCGGCAATATGGCTGGGGTCACATATAACGGGCAATCCTGGTATTTCTTTGCTCAATTGCAGGGGGATATTCCACAAGGGGATGTTGCGGTAAACACTTTTCAGATGTGTATGGAAACCCCTGTGAACGGCAATTATTTTGTTTGTACCCGCCATGACGATTCTTTCAATGGCACCCATCCAAAGTCGAAAATCCGGGGAAACGGGGTTTTTGATCATGACAGGCAATCCGGTTCCTTGTATGGCGTTTGCGATTTCCTGCACCATAAAAGGGTTAACGGTAGTTCTGGCACCAAGCCAGATGAGCTCGATATTGTGTTTTAAACATAGCTCTACATGTTTGGGTCTGGCAACTTCAACAGCCATTGGCAGGCCTGTGGACTTTCTTATTTGATCCAGCCATGGCAATGCTTTGGCTCCGGCTCCTTCAAACTGTCCCGGACGAGATCGCGGTTTCCAAATGCCGGCGCGAACAATGATCTTTTTGCCGGTGGCCGCCAATCCCTGTATAGTTTCGGTCAGCTGATCGCGGCTCTCAACGCTGCATGGACCTGCAACAAGAAGCAAGCCCTTTTCCATCGGCAACCATTGATGAACCGGCTCCGGTTGTATGTCGGCTATTGCAGGCATTGGGTGTTTTTTGCAAAGTTAGCAAAAAAGACGTTCGAAGAGGTGCACCACCATTTTCAGGTAACACGGATAAAAAATATTACGTACATTTGCTTTGGTTGTTTTTGGGTTTTTTTATGGAAATACAGCACATCGTTTCGAAGTTGGCTCAATACCGCAGGGACGGGAAAAGGATGTTTGCCACATCCAGTTTCCAGACCCAAAGCGTGGTGTTTTTGCACGTATTAAGTCGCATAGATAAAACCATTCCGGTGTATTTTGTCAACACCGGTTTTCATTTTCCCGAAACCCTTGTTTACAAAGACCTGATATCACAAAAACTGGGCATACATGTAATCAGCCTGTTTCCTCCTGTGCCCAAAAGCATGCAGACACGGTTTTCGGGTGATCTGATGTTTACCTATGACCCGGATTATTGTTGCTATCTCAACAAGGTGCAACCCATAGAAGGTATTCTCGGGCAATACGATGTTTGGATAAATGGTATTCGTGCAGAGCAGAATCAATACCGTAAGCACTTTCGTGAAGAAGTGCAGACGAAACAGCATATCATCAGGTATCATCCATTATTGAAATGGACAGGCAAGGAGATGCAGCGGTATATCTCCGCTTATCAGCTTCCGGTTCATCCTTTGGAGGAGTGGGGTTACAAAAGTATTGGCTGTGAACCCTGCACAAGGCCGGTCAATGGTAGCAACGCCCGTGACGCAAGATGGACAGGGATGAAAAAAACGGAATGTGGATTGCACACGACGGGTATTTAACCTGGTATAACATTAAAAAAATGAACGTATTAATTACCGGTGGAGCAGGTTATATTGGCAATGAGCTTGTTTTTGAGCTGTTAAAAGACCCGTCTGTAAA
>SKTQ01000151.1 GCA_007122505.1 Bacteroidales bacterium
ACAAAATCGGTAGCCCATTTGGTGACATCATAACGTTTCAAACGTTTCTGCATGATTCGGTTGCCCCGTATCTGGTCTTTCACCGGTATGCTAAGTGCTTCCGCAATGGCATCAGCAATCTCATCAATATTGTTGGGATTGATCACCAGTGATTCGCTCATCTCTTTTGCCGCACCGGCAAATTCACTGATGATCAGAACACCTTTGTGGTCGGTCAGCGAAGCAACATATTCTTTGGCAACCAGGTTCATACCATCGCGCAGAGGGGTCAGCAAGGCCACGTGACTCATCCTGTACTGTGCAATCAACTCTTTGTGCGGCAAAGAGGTGTACTGGTAAATCACCGGCATCCACGACATATTGCCAAAATTACCGTTAATCTGCCCTACAAGCTCGTCAAGCTGGCTTTTAATCTTTCTGTAAGAACCCACACCCGTGCGCGAAGGCACAACGATCATGTGCATACATACCTTGCCATGCCATTCAGGGTGTTTCTCCAAGAACAATTCAAAACCTTTTAAGCGGTTTACAATACCTTTTGAATAATCTAAGCGATCCACCGAAAGTACCATTTTCGGTTTGCCCCTGGCCGGTTTTTCCGATGGATGCGGTGACACATCCATTGTATGAAATTTATTGAAATCAATACCCATAGGAAATGTATTGACCTCTACCGTATGATCGGGCATGGAAATTTTGCCCATATGGTTTTCCATGCCAACGATTCGCAAAACGGATTTCAGGAAATGTACCGTGTAATCATGGGTATGAAAACCGACAAGGTCTGCCCCCAACAAGCCCTCCAGAATTTGCAAACGGCTTTCTTTATGCAGCATGCGGAACATTTCGTAGGATGGGAAAGGAATATGAAGGAAGAATCCGATGGGATTTGAAACCTTTTCGCGCAACATGGCGGGCAAAAGCATCAGATGATAGTCGTGAACCCAAATGATATCGTCTTTTTGAATCTCTTTGAGCAGTTCATCCCTGAAAATCTCGTTCATCCGCTTGTAATCGTGCCAGTATTCAAGATCAAAGCGAGCATAGTTGGGGAAATAATGGAAAAGCGGCCAGATGGTTCTGTTACAAAAACCGAGATAGACATTGTCCATCAGCTTTTTTGAAAGAAAGACCGGAGATGCCTTATAAGATTGCTGCACCTGCCGGCGTACCTCATCTTCCTCATTTTTTTCAATATTGGTACCAGGCCATCCCATCCAAATATAATCCCTTATCTCGGATGTATCTTTACCCAGGGCGTTCAGATAATCACTCAAGCCTGAAACAAGACCACCGGCACTCTTGGCCATGGTGTATTTGCCGTTCTCCTTGCTCAAGGCAACAGGCAATCGGTTGGAAACAATAAGTAGTCTCATGGTAATATGATTTAATGAATTTTTTTGATGATCATTTTGATGAATAAGGCTTTGGTTATTCTTTTACGGGTGAATGCCTCATAAGATATACATATTTTTTGAAATTACGAAGTTTTTGTTTTAAAGGTTTTGCGGTCATCGGTTTCAAAGTAATACTTTCTTCCCCTGATACCGATATGTACGGGTTCGGCCCAACCCCGGCAAAAGTCCACCTGCATTTCATCATGGTTGATGTCCAGTTTGATCCAGTGGCTGCGATAGCGCACATAGAAAGAGAGCAGGTTTATGTCGTCGGGCAATTGGGGGTTTAGCCAAAGCACATCATCCCGGATCTCCAAACCGGAATAGCACCGCTGTAAAATGTCCAGCGTGCCCGCCATGGCACCCAGGTGTATACCCTCGTGGGTAGTGCCACCCTGTATGTCTTTGAAATCGCTCATGAGTGCCGTCTTAAAGCTCTTCCATGAGCGATCGCGATGACCCCTGGCATATACCCATGAGTGAATCACCTGGCTCAGGGTGGACCCATGGGAGGTTCTTTCATAATAATAATCAATATTTTTTGGAATGATCTCCGGTTCGAACGCATAGCCAAGCTTTTCAAACAATGCATGCAATTCTTCATAGGAAAAGAGATAGAAAAGCATCAATACATCGGCCTGTTTGCTGGCTTTGTAATGGTTGGGAGAATCATTTTCGCTCTCAAGGATACGGTCCAGACGCATGGCATCACCATATTTTCCACGATAATGCTCCCAGTCGAGTTCTTCCAGCTCTTCGTAGCCTTCAAACTGTGAGATGATATCCCCGTCGTGGAAAGGCACGTACATTTTCTGAATGATTTCTGTCCATCTTTCTTTGTCTTTTTCTGTGATGGAAAGTTTCTCAGCCAGTTCGTCGCAAGTGGTTTTGTCCAGGATGTTGCAAATCTTCAGGGCGCGCTGGATCACCCAAACGGCCATCACATTGGTATAGGCGTTATTGTTCAGGCCTGGTTTGTCGATTCCCGGATAATGGGTGTGATACTCATCGGGGCCCATCACACCATGGATCTCGTAGCGGTTCCTTTTGGGGTTAAAACGGGCCATATCCGACCAAAACAGGGCGGTGGCAAAAATGATCTCGGCACCATATGCATTGAGAAAATCGGCGTCTCCGGTACTTTGATAATAGTGCCACACGTTGAAAGGTACGGCAACGTTGATGTGGTATTGCAAATGCGACACATCGGGAAGCCAGCGTCCTGATTTAGGGTTCAGGTGGATCTTTTGCGTTTCCTCCCGGCCATTGCTTCCGCTCTGCCATGGAAAAAGGGCGCCCCTCTTCCCTATCTCACGGGCCGCCTCATAAGCCTCCGAAAGTCGCCGGTACCTGTACATGAGCAGTGATCGCGAAAGCTGTGGATAATGAAGGTCAATGAATGGCTGAATGTACAGCTCATCCCAGAAAATGTGGCCACGGTAGCCTTCGCCGTGCCAACCACGCGCAGGGATGCCAATGTCATAATCTATGCTGTTTTTGGAAACGGTCTGGTAAAGATGGAAAATATGCAGGCGCACCACCATCTGGTCTTCACTGTTGGATTCCACGATCATGTCGTTGTAGCTCCAAATGCGCTTCCAGGCCAATTTCTGACACCGGGCCAGTTCTGCGAATGTGGTCAGCCTTCCAAGCCTGGTTTTTGCCTCTGTAAAGGGATCACTTATAGCCACATCGCGACTGGTATGGACGGCTGCCAGCTTCTCTATCCGGATGGGCTCCAGCTTCCTGCATGTAATGCTGAAATCACCGGCAATGGCATTTTTCAGGTGTACGGTTTTATGCGATATTTGCAGATCCTCCTGATGCAAAAAAAAGCGGGTTCTTATCGCCTGGGTCATCCGGATATCCGACTGCTTCGTCCGGCTGGTTAAGAAAATGCTGTTGTCGTCGATGCTCCCTTTGCCGGTAACCTCCAAATGATCCTGGTTCAAATCACTGTAGCGCGCCACATTGTTGTTGATGATGTTGCCGTCGATCCCTGACCGGATGGTAATTTTACCCGACCAGTTTTCCGGAATAAAAGTCCACTCTAAACCGGCAACATGATAGTCGTCCATACTGACCAGCCGGCGGCTGATAATGGTGGTTATATGGCCTTCGTCATCCTCAAAACGCATCTTCCTTTCCAATATCCCTTCCTCCATGTTCAGCGTAGTGATAAAACCAAGCACCTTCACATCCTTCATCTGAAACCAGGCTTTGTTACCGATGCGAAAGTTCAGCATCAGCCAGTTGGGCCAGTTTACCAGGTCTTCATTTTCAATTTCTTTTCCTTTGATGGTGGATTTCATCCGGTTGAATCCGCAAGCCAGGTAGGTGCCCGGATAATTGCGGGCATTGTCCTTTTCCATTTCCAGTGCACCGCGGGTCACAAAGTAACCGTTACCCAGGGCGCACAATGCCTCCTGCACCGGATGGTCATCAGGATCCCATTTGTCGTACTCTACAAACCAGTTTTCCTTCATCTGTTTATAATTTTGCAACTATTTGTTGTATAGCTTTTGTGGTTGTTTTTAATTTGAACGCGGATTTTCGCGGATGCAAGCAACGCGGATACTCGCGGATAAAAACCAAAATCCGCGGTTATCTGCGTTCGCCGCAGGCGATCTGTTTCATCCGCGTTCTTTATCATGCCAACAAATATTTTGATGTTTATAACCTGATTGTTTACTTCTATTCACTGTACAAATGGATTATTTTTTCAAAAAACCTCCGCACCTGGAATACATTTTTCAGACTGTAAGCGGCGGCTGTTTCCTGACCGCGGTTTTCAACCAGGATGCCGATACCAATATCGTTGATGGCATTGAACGCGTCTTCATCTGTAACATCATCACCAATAAAAACAGGTAGAATATCCGGTTTTTTATCCAGACCCAAAGCCTCCATAATCCACAAAACAGCTTTACCCTTGTGCCAGTCGATGTCGGGCTTGATCTCCACCACCATTTTGCCTTCTCCCGTTTTCAGGCCGTCGTATTTCTCCAGTATCCAGTCGACCGCCTCCAGTACTTCCGGCACATCATCCTCTGCGGCATTCCGGTAATGCACTGCAATAGCGTATCGCTTACGGTCAATCTGTGCCCCTTCGGCCTTGCCTTCCAGCATTTTCTCCAGGTCTTCCTCTACTGTATCCAGTTTTTTGATGATCTCTTCCGATTGTTCGTGTTCCATAAACAGGCCATCAGGACCGGATGTGATGTAACCATGACTACCGGAATAGATCAGGTGATCCAAACGGATAAAATCCATAACATCTTCCTTGTCACGGCCCGTAACGACAGCTACCGTAAAATGGTGAGCCAGCTTCGAGAGGGTTTCCCGCATCTCAGCGGAAATAACCGCATCTTCCGGACGCTGCACGATAGGTGTGAGGGTACCGTCGTAATCCAGGAAAAAAACAGGCTTTTTGTGTGAAAGGAGGTCAAAAATGCGGGCATCTTCCGAAAAAACCATGGGCTTGGTAAACCGGAAATAACCGGCAATTTCTTCACTGCCGAAAAGATCGAAAGCATCAAAGTTTTCAATGCACATATCCGCACCATGTTTCAGCAACTCATCCTCGTTGTTGAAGCGGGCAACGCCTACCACCAGGCCAAAATACCCTTCCTGTCCGGCTTTCACACCCGAGATGGCATCCTCGAAAACAATGCTCCGCTCAGGCCTGGCACCCAGTTCAGAAGCAGCCTCCAGGAAAATGTCCGGATCGGGCTTCCCCTTCAACCCGCGCTCCTCCGACACCATTCCATCCACACGCACATCAAAAAGATG
>SKTQ01000240.1 GCA_007122505.1 Bacteroidales bacterium
ATAAATATGCAGAACAAATCAATGATCTTTTCAAAAAAGCGCATATTCCGGAAGAGAAATACGAGCTGATCAATCAAAGTGACGGGGGTGAGTTTCTTGTCCTGAGAAGTGTCCTTATGAACCCGCTGGCCCTGGGTTTGCCCGACGATTATTATTCCGGCTTCTGGCAGCGGGTTCAGCAACTGGCCGACGAAGGACTGGAGGATGTTCTGGACGACATCATCAAAACCAAATTTAACAACCAAAGGGTCAAGATTCTATGGATAGAGAACAGGAAGTCGGTGGAAAAACTCAAAAACGCCATCGAAACCTCGGGGCTGGGCCGCTATTTCTCTTTCTCTTTTTTGTTTGATAACGACACCCTCTGTGATTTTGTCTACCGGGCCAACGAGGATATGTCGCACGTTACCGGTGAGGCCGATATTGTTATCACTGATTTATGTCTGGACGGTTCAAATGGTCCTGATGTTGACATCAGCAGAATGTACCCGATCATTCGACGTTTTTCCGAGCAAAAGAAAGAGGTGATTTGTTACAGCAAATACCTCTCGGCTGATCATTCGGATGCTCCGCAAATCAAAAAGGACATCACAGAAGCCATTGGCCGCAAGGGTGAAGAAGTGCTTACCGGGCGCATCCATTTCGTGGGCAAGGAATCTCCCTTTGAAGCGATCGAAGAAGTGCTGACTGAGGGGCTTCCGGATCCGCCGAGCATCTTTGACACGGATATCAGCAACCTGATCAAGAAGCTGATCCTGGCTCTTCAGCGGGTAGAAAAGGCCGGCAAATGATCTAGAAGCAGGATAGCTTTAAGTTATGATTTTGGATCATTAATTTGATGAAGCGGATATTTTTTCGCTGACCACATCATGATGGCACTGCCAATGATCAGACTCACAATGGCGATGCTAAAGGCTACATTAAAACCCCACAGTTCATAGAAGAAAACGCCCAGCAAGGGGGCAAACAAAGCGCGTAGAGCGGTGAGGCCCAGGTGAATCGACTGATAGATGCCTGCCTCGGCCGGTGCGCAAAAATAGGCCGACCCGATGCTCCACATCAGCACCATGGTGGCGGCAAAAATACCGTGAAACAGAATATAGAAAATCAGTGTGTGATACAGGCGGATATCCCAAAACTCCATATATCCGTCAAAATATTCGGTCAGCACCAGTGTAAATATATAAATGGCCATCGACATAAATGAGATGGCGGCAAAACGGCGTGGGTCCATTTTGCCGATGAGCTTGCCGAAAAAGGGCAGAATCATAATGGCCAGCAGGTTGTAGGCATTCCGGTAAAAAGCCACACTGGAGTAATTGAGCCCCAGGCCAAACTCCCAGAACAAAATAATCACCGTAAAGGACCCCATAAATCCAAACCCATAAAACATAAATCCCACCTGGAAATGCCTGTAGGGGATATTTTTGATCAGGATATTGGTCATTTCCCTGACTGATTGTTTGATTCCCTGCCATACACTATGTTTGAGGCCGGGGACCTCCTCCTGGTGATAAGGGATGAGCGACAACAGGCTGATAGACAGCATGCCCAGGACTGCTGCCACCGGAAAAACATATACAAACACGTAATGGTTGGCATCCAGAGCCCATCCATAGAGAAAAGTGGTGATCATCATCACAATTTTGCCGGCTGTGGTGGCATAGCTGTAAAACCTTCCAAAGTTTTCGTGGGAGTATGTGTTTTTCAGGAAAAGATTAATGCTGGGAAATACGATGGGATTGGCCAGGAAGTAAATTAGGAAAATGCCGAGAAAGATGTAGTGATATATCGAGTCACCCGTCAGTTGCTCGGGGCTCCGGGGAAAGAAAAACAACAGCAACAGCGGCAAACGGGTTACAATGGCCGTAATCCGTAGCAACTTTTTCTTATTCCTGATCTGTCGCAAAAAGGCACTGAAAAAAATCAGGACAAGAAAAACAAGGGTTGAAAACTGGAACAACACACTCACCTGGTAGCTTGACCCAAGCAAACTTTTCACAAATACGAACTCATTGAGTGCTATGAGCCCGGCTAAAATCCCTTCAATAAAAGCATAAGAAAAATGGAGTACAAAGGTTTGCTTTTCCTCCTTCCGCAGATCTCTTATCCTGAATAAAAACATGGAGAAAAGTATTGCCGGGTGCGATGATTGTTTTTCCGCTTAACGGATCCTCCCACCCTGATGTCATTATTACAGATTTCTTTACTATCCCAAAAAAAGATTATGAAATACATTTACCAGCTTCCCAAACCGAAACCAACACCCAAAGTAAACACATTCCCCGACAAGTCCGTGCCTCCTTGGTTCACATAGTCCACCAGATTGTATCGGGTAATGATTGAAAACACATTGTTATTTTCGAACCGGCGGTGGTAAATCAGCCCGATGTGCAGGTTATATGAATGGATGGCTTTGCGCAAACCTTCTTCCCTCTGGGCGCGGCTCAGCGGATCGATGCCATCGTAACCGCCACCAAAAATGGGGTAAAAGGAAAAATCGCGGTGCCGCAAAAGATCAAAACCGGCAAAGCCCAGGATGTTATACTGCAAAAAATGGTTGGTCTTTAGTAGCCGGTTATCCACCATTACTTCGTATGTCCGGTAAGCATCGCTGAATGCAATATGCATGTGCAGGCCATAAATGACGTGTTCGCTCACGCCATCCAGCATCAGTCCCACCTGCGGATGATTGCCCAATCGTTCAAGGTTGCCGTTTGGCAACCACATTCCGATGTAGAATCCGGCATGAAGCCTGGTTGGAGAAGGCTCCGGAGGCTCCTGCGACACCTGATACAGAGAATCAACCCGGGTGCCCGATAAGGCTCCTTCTGTGAGCATCTGCCAGCTTTCCTCAAAATCATGATGGTAGAAACCTGCAAAAAAGCGCTCCAGCTTGGTTAAATCGTTATAGGCAAGTATCTCACCCGCCAGTTCCCTGGTAAAGTCATTAAAACCCGGATAAATCTGATGATACTCCCATGCCCGGAAATCAAAAAACTGTGGCGGATATTCATTGCTTTTCACACCATCACGATGATCAAGCAAGTGGTCAATGACACGATCAGGCAACCATTCTTCCGAGAAACTGTTGGTCAGTATCTGCCACAAAATGGTGTACCTCATCATGGGTTCCGTGATGCCGCATCTGCTTTCCCAGAAGCTGAGCAACGTTCGCAGGCTGTCGGCAGCCTCGCGCCTGTGCATTCCCGGTATCATACCGGTTGCACTCAGGGCAATATCCGAACAGTCGATATGCTGCCTGACGATCAATGATTCAATGTCGATGTCCTGCGCCTGAAGCCTGTCACCGGGTTGCAGGGCGATGGCAAGCACACACATCAAAAAAGATATTTGCAGGAAAAACTTCTTCAAAAACAACGGTCTTTTTTTTACAAATATACTACTTCAAATGCACTCTTTCAAGGGAAACCCCATCATGAATAAAAGCTGAGCCGTTCTGAAAATTACTCTGTTCAGGAACTGGCACCAGGTGGAAATCACAGGCCAAAAACAGTTTCAAAGCTGCCTGAACAGGGTTTTATGATTTTTTGTACATTGTTTTTCCCGAATAATTCGTTACTTTACACAACAAACAAACGTTTTATGTCTTATTCCCAACCAAATAAAATTATATGAGAACCATTTGGATTATACTGATTGCACTCCTTTTTGCGGCATGCAGCCAGGAGAAAAAAGCCGACTTTGTAACCATCAGCGGCGTAGTGGAAAATCCTGCGGGAGATGAGGTGGAGATCTTCTTCTATACGGATATGGTTGCCAACAATACCGAGTCCGTTAAGGTAAGCCTTGACGAAAACAATGCCTTTTTGGCTGAGCTTCCGCTGGAAAGTGCCAACTTTGTTTATGTGCACATACCAAGGCGCACCCTCCGGTTGTTTTTGTCGCCGGGAGCCGATATACAGATCAGCTTCGATGCGAGCGACATGGATCAGATGCCTTTACTGACCGGCACCGGCTACCTGGAAAGCAGGTTTCTGCTGGAGTATAATAACGAAATTGAAGCAAAATACGGTATGATGGCGGTATTGTCTAAAGCCGGTGAAAAAGATCCTGCTGCTTACACAGAATACATTAAGGGTATTTATGAAGAAGCCATTTCCTTTATGGAACAAGATGCCCGTTTTGAAGACCTTGATCCGGATTTTGTATCACTGATGCGTGCCAGTATTCGTTACGAAAAATACAGCCGTCTGATGGATTTCCCTCCGGCCAGGGCTCATTTTGCACCGGAAAGAGCAGATGAGGAAATTCCTGATGGTTTTTATGACTTTCTGGAAAGTGCAAAACAGTTTAGCGACGATTATTTGCGTTCGAGAGCCTATGTTAGTTTTCTGCAAAGCTATCTGAATTTCAGGGTGCGTCAACTGGAGGAAGAAGAACCTTTGGACTCGTGGGCACAGGCACAATTTGATATTGCCATGGAGCATTTTTCAGGGAAAAGCCGGGAATTGGTGTTGGCACAGGTGGTGCATTCAGCGCTCAACTTTGGAGATTTTAAAGAGGCCACGGCCATGTACGAAGAGTTTATGGCCATCACGGAAGATGATCATATGCGTAAGGTCGTGCAGGAAACCTTTGAGGCAGCGCAAGTTCTTGCACCGGGCAAGCCGGCACCTGGGTTTACCCTTACGGACATTAACGGCGAAACCGTATCTCTGGAAGACTTCCACGGACAGGTTGTATATCTGGACTTTTGGGCAAGCTGGTGCGGGCCCTGCATGCAACAGGTGCCTTATGCAAAAGAGCTGAAAGCACGGATGGCAGAACATGACGATCTCGTGTTTCTGTATATTTCTGTAGATACAGATGAGGCTGCATGGCGAAGGACCGTTGACAACCACGAAATACAAGGCGTACACCTGAATGTGCCAGGATTTGACCATCCGGTGCCTTCAAGCTATAATCTGCGGGGAGTGCCCACGTTTTACCTTATTGACAGGGAAGGAATGATCTTCGACAACAGGCCACCCCGACCAAACAATGAACGCATTGACGAGGTTTTGTTGTCGGCACTGAATCAATAAACATCCTTTGATTATGATCAGAAAAACAATCCTGCCGTTATGGGTGATGGTGTTGATGGCCTCCTGCGTTTCAACGCCGGCTGATACCCGTGTTACACTATCGGGCATTCTTGAAAACCCTCCCGACAGCCC
>SKTQ01000074.1 GCA_007122505.1 Bacteroidales bacterium
CAATTATTTATCAACCAAAAAAGCCTTGGCAGAAATAATCAATGCGATTGCATTCAGAGAAAGTCCCACAACACATATTGCAATGGTTACCGGATTATTATAGGTAATGTTTCCAATAAGGGTAATACCCCACGCAATGGTTGAAGAACCCAGCATAACATACCATGACCATTTTTCTACTTTCCGGTATGCATTAAAAAGTACCATTATCGCTGCAAAGGAAAGCCCCAAGGCACCTCCGCCTGCAAAACGCAGTGCAATTATGATATAATTTGCAAGTACTGGGTCACTCATTTTTAAATCAGTCCATGATTGTCCGGTATAAAGCGGGAATGATCTTGAAACCAATAATTCGGTTGAGAATGTTACAACAAGTCCGTAAATAAGTCCAATAATCATTGCTACCATAAGCAATACAAAAGATACCTGAACCGCTTTGTTTGTTTTCATTTTTTTCCTCCTAATAGTTTTTTGTTAATAAGATTGATTTTATTATTCTGATAAATCCACCCTTAGCCGGATACGGTAAAGGGCGCTGTTTGCATTATCTGTGAAATAAACGGCTCCGGCAGACCCTACGGCAAGGCCGTCGAATCCCCAGGTTGGGGGGTACCCCTCGGGTCCTTGCATTCCGGGTGTCAACCCATCCACCAAAACAGTAACCGCTCCGGTGGCAGGATCAATACGTGAAATGCGCCCTGCCCCGGCCTCCATAACCAGCAGGCTGCCGTCAGTGTCCAATGCCATCCCTTCGGGGTTTGACAGGCCAAAGGCGACAGGTACCGATGCCATTGGTGTTTTGCCTTCAAAGACAATTCTCCAAACCATACCTGTTGCCCAGTCAGCTACCCAAAGTGTTTCTTTATCCGCCAAAAGGCCGGCGGGCAGAAAGACATGTTCACCGTCCATAGGAAGTATCATCGTATGATCACTTGCCCAAACCACACCGCCCATACCAAGGTCAGCCACCACAATGTCATCCCCGAACCTGATGGCATTTAAAGGAACAGGCATAGAGTAATGCTCAATGACCTGGTCTGTTTTCGGGTTCCATACCTGGACTGCGTTACCAAACCATGATGAAATGACCAGGTTTTCTCCATCCCCTGAAATGGTCATAGGCATGGTGAGAACGGGTAATGTTGGGTTGGGGATAAGGTGCCCTTTGTAAACAAAACCTGCTTTACCGGAAAGTCCGTTAAAGGTGCGGAGCCGGAAAAAATCCGCCACGAAAACTACATCTGTGCCGTCGCTCCCCTGCATAACAGCCACTCCCTGGGCGTTAATCATCCCGCCGGGGCTGATGGTGCGGTCTTGTCCGTCTGGCAGCAATTCAGCAATCCATCCATGATCGGCATTGGAGATATACAAATTGCCGTCGGAGTCAAAAGCCAGGTTGTCGAGCCCGTCTTCCAGGTTGGCGATCAGGGTTTTGGCCCCGGTCAGATGGTCGATACGGAACACTTCACCGGTTTGGTCAAGCAGGGTAAGGTGTCCGTTATTTGGGTCGAACTTGGTCGCAGCAGGCCAGGTAAAACCGGTGGCCACCACCTGTATGGTACCATCTTCCCAGGGGTTCAATGAGGGAGGGTCGCCGGGTGCACCCACATCCACACTAATAACCATTCCTCCTGCAAACACCGGCCCATACAAACGCCCATCGGGACCAAAGTCAAATGCATTTAAAAAGCCCAGAGGATAAGGATTTTCTGGTGTGGCTTCAATGATGGGCCGGGGCGGGGCAATCAGTTCGGGATCAAGTTCATAGAGTCCGTCACCCATAAAGCACAGTCCAACAAAGAGACGGCCATCGGGCGAGAAAGTAATGGGATTGACCCCCGGGGCAATAATCTGTTTGGTAACGATCCCGTCGGGTGTCATGCGGCCTACCTCTCCAATCATTATGTCTGTCCAATAAATGGAGCCATCCGGGCCAAACACAAGGTCATCAGGACCCTGAACGCCCACCTCGGGGCCAAAGCGGTTGATAATCACGCCATTCAGCTTATCCATCACAATAATTTCACGGCCAACCACACTTGCAACATAAAGATTGCCATCCGGACCAAAGTTTATGCCGTTGGTGCCGTGTATGGTAGCACCTTTGGCGATCATTTGCATCACAACCTTTTGATCCGGTTTCCCGTCCTTCAGGTCAGTTGAGGAATCATTTCCCGGCCCTTTCAGGCCGAAATCATCTACATCACTTGCCACCAAGGCCATCAATATGGCGAAGACAGCGAAAATGGAAATTAGTTTTACTTTCATATGTTGCACATTTAATTAATGAGTTAAGAAGCTTTAAATATTTAGCACGTACATTCATTAAAAGATTGTAACCACTGCCTGATCGTTTGCCATTGTTTGGCAAGGAGCTACAGCCTGAATGTGTAGGTATATTTGAGCAAAACCGTTCTTCCGGCTGAATATGGCAGTGGTGGAACGGTCCTGTGTATTTCGGTATTCAGGCCATCGTCATATACGATATAAAAATCGTTTCCTTCGCGTGGATTCAGCCTGAAGCGAACATTGGCAATTACCCTGTTGATAGCCGTATTGTACTGAATAAATGTTGCCAGTGAAGTGCTGGTAGTCAACGTCATCAGGCCTGTAAAACCCAGGATGTGATTGGTGAAGCGCATATCCCTTTCGGGGAAATCAACATAATCGAGATAATAGGAAAGCCCCAAATCAAAGTCAGTACCTGCTTTTAGCTTTGGGTTGGCATAAAATGAAATCCGCCAGCCATCAAAAAACCAGCCTGCCGTGGCGGAAACAGTGTATGTTAAGCTTTTTGCCCTTGAAGAAGAGTAACCGGATGTAAAATACATAAAAGAATGTTGACCGGGAGGTACTTTTGCCTGGTTGTTGCCCAAAGTCAATTCATTGGCAAGTTCTTCTTTAAACCAGTAAGCCGATAAATTACCCCCAAAGCCTTTTCGCGCTTCCCAATAAAAAACAGCATTTCCATGAGTGGTTTCAAGCAAGCCATCTTCGTTGTTCCAGTAATTATAGCCCGACAGTTTGATCCTGTAATATCTTAAAAAAGTGGCTCCTTCGGGCAGCCAGCCATATAATATGGAGGCAACCGGGCCATGAAAGTTTTGTTTTCTTTCGAACCCGATTCCGGGCCTAAAGCTGGTGCCCGAATGGGTATAAGCAATATCATACCCTAAACCAACCAAGCTGCGGCGTTGCCATTGAAGCAACAGTCTTGTCGGCGACAACCCGAATGGTTCAGTGGTAGTTTCGTCATCAAATGTTTGTGCAAACCTGATTGTCAGGTATTCATCGCCGGTAAGCCTCAGCTGGCTGTCCAGACCATAGGCAATATTCCAGGCCCCATTCACTCCCAAACGACTGGTAATCATAGCCCCAGCATAAGTGTACTGGTTAAAAACACTCCTTTTAACCCTGAGCACTCCAAAATTTTCTGCCGGGTTGTTTAAGAACTTCTCAGTTTGCATATTCAGTAACCCAACATCCCAATTATTTATTCTACCGGTAAACCTGACGCCTCCTAAAATTCTAACTGCATTTCCATCAAAAAGACCAATCCTGCGGCTATAGAAAAGATTATTGCCTTCCAGAAAAGTAAAATCAAATACATCTGCCTTCTCCTGAAAAAAAACCCTTTTCTCAGGGAAAAAAAGCGAAAAGCGGCTTAGATTGATCTTTTGGTCGTCAGCTTCAACTTGCGCAAAATCTGTATTTACGGTAAGGTCGAGTGTAAGGTTATTGGCAAGACTTAATTTAAGATCACCCCCAACATCAAAAGGAAAGTCTGAATCCAGGCTATATGCAGTTTCTGCCTCATTCAACCTGTTGACCTGGCTGATGCCGCCAACTATATAAGGAGTAATGTATATTGGTTTTGCCGGTTGTAGTCCCTGAAACTCAATAACCCCTGCTAGCGAAGGCCTGTAATATGCAGACGACAACCTGGGAGAGGATGCAGGGTAATTGGATAATTCGGGCAATGCGGGACTCCACCTGGTGATCAGTATTCCCATGAGGGTCTTATCATCATTTGTCTGGAAACGAAGGCTTGAGAATGGGATGCGAATCTCGGCAGTCCAACCATCTTCCTGAATAGTGGTTTTGACATCCCAGAATGTATTCCAGCTTGTGTTAAAATCATCATTTTCATTCTGGCAATCATTCTTTATCGCGCCATCTGTCCTTATACCATTAGGGTTGGTAAAAAATGCAACCGCGTTTTCCCTGTCATTAAAGGTATCGAGGATAAAACCAAACCAGCTGCTCGACCTGTCCCTGTAATCTCTTTTCTTTCCTATAGCCCTGATGCTTTCTGCATCTGAGTAATTGAGGATACCCGAAACATAGAAGTATTCATCGTCATAGGCAATTTTTACAACTGAGCTTTCGGCCGGTTCTTCTCCAAAGACCGGAAGCAATGTTGTCATAGCCAATGCGGGCACCACATCCCAAGCTTCTTCATCAGGGATGCCATCGAAAATAATATTCTTCGAGAGCTTAACAACGGGTATTGGCCGAATTTTAGTGAGATCCGGTCCATTTTGTGCTGTCAGGTAACAGGATAATGACACGTTGACAATCACAAAGTATATCAGGCTGGTTTTCATATTGATCTGCGTATTGAAAAAAACCACAATGCCAGACTTGCGAAACCTGGCAATCCCTTTCTATCAATAGTTTGGCAGATACAGAGACACTTTAACCGAAGCAAAAGAAATCTTTAGAAAGTTACAAAAGATTTATAATAAAAAACAAGTATATATAATATTTTTTTTGTTTTATTTTGAAAAAATAATTTTTTGTAGAATATATATGTATATATGAATCTGTATAACTAATTATACTTTTAAATCAAACAGTTGTTTTTTATGGTTGATAAAAGCAATAATAAGTATATAGTAAAAAGCGAAAAAACGTATAATGGCTGGTGCGTTTATCATTCTCAACACAGCTATACACCCTGATTCCCCTCCAGAAGCATGGCAACGACCTTTTTGTCAATGGGAAAAGTGACTGACTCCTGGTTTAGGTCGCTTATGGGAATCCAGCGGCAACGAATGGCTCCCTCTTTCTTTTCATGAAAATCATATGCTTCATCCGAAACAGCCAACATATCAGGATCAGAAAGAGCTATGCGGTAATAAATGCTGATCAGCTGCTTGTCTGCAATAA
>SKTQ01000217.1 GCA_007122505.1 Bacteroidales bacterium
ACGAGTCGCTGGTGTGGAAAACATCCAAAAAGAATTCCTGGTATGCCATCAGCAAATATGGTTCTGAAAGGGAGGTGTGGAGAGCTGCCGAAGAGGGCCTGCCTGTGGTGATCGTAAATCCCACAGTTGTGATCGGACCCGGAGACCCTGCACGGTCCAGCGCACAATTATATCAGTCGGTAAAAAACGGGATGAAGTTCTATACGTCAGGGGTAACCGGTTTTGTGGATGCACGTGATGTGGCTTCGGTAATGGTCAGACTGACGGAAAGCGACATCCTGAATCAACGTTTTATCCTGAGCAGTGAAGACCTTTCCTACCAGGAGCTTTTTTTCCTTTTTGCTTATTATTCAGGTGCACAGCCTCCACGTTATCGGGCAGGGCGTTTTCTGAGCGAACTGGCATGGCGCCTGGAAAGAATGCGCAGCTTTATCACCGGACAAAAACCACTGTTGTCCAAAGAAACCGCCCGCAACGCCAATATCAAAAGGTATTTCAAAAACGAAAAAATCAAAGAGGCCATGGGTGTTGAGTTCAGGCCCGTGAGGGAGGCCGCCGAAAATACATCCCTGTTCTTCCGCAAATATCCGGTTTACCTTTCTCCCGATTTTCGCATGCCTTCGTGAGTTAGGTGTTCGGGTGAAGCGGAGATTTTTGAGACTGCAATAGCTTAGGAGAGGAACCAAGAGGAAATAGTAGTAAGTAGTAGGCAGTAAGCAGTAAGCAAAAGGGAAGGATATTTGTTCGTTTCCCCATTTTCACCTTTGATCATTTTGCCTCTTTTTTTTGAAATTTCTGTCCTCTCCAAGATAGTTTTCAATGGAATCAAAGGATTCTTTAATGTCGTAAGGATATTACTTAATATCAAGCTTCATATATTGGTGTCTTGGTCTTATTCAATGATACAATAAAATAGAGGTTCCCTAAAGATTTATCGGTAACGAGGTCAACAGGATGGTTAAGTATTTTTTCAAATTCTTCAGCATGTTCAAAGTAGGTGTCGGCATAATCTCCGAAGTCCATTGGCTTAAAAGAAACCAATAAGTCAATATCACTATTCCTGTTAAAATCTTCAGTACAAATGGACCCAAAAGCATATAATGATTTTACATTGTACTTCATACACAATGCTTTTAGATTATCCATATTGTCCATTAATAATCTATTCATCGGTTGCGGTATTATCATAATAAAAATAATTCTTTTATGATGGATACGCAAAGTTATGAAAGGGCAATCGGTCATTGATCATTGAACATCGATCTTCGGTCATCGGTCATCAAAAACCGGTCAGATACGGCGTTTGATGATCCGTTGAGAGATCATAAAAAACAGGAACAGCACACTGACAAACAGGGAAATTTTTCCAAGGAAGTTTCCTGTGCGTGCATAGAAGGTGATGTGGTTGTTTTCATTGAGGGTTGCGGAAATGGCTGCAGGCTCCCACCAATTGGTTTCTTTGATGATCTCGCCGCGCTGGTTGATGAATGCGGAGATGCCGGTGCTGGCCGACCGGGCCACACTGCGCCGGGTTTCGATGGCCCTGAGCCGTGCATATTGCAGGTGCTGTCGGTAGCCCGGTGTGTCGCGCCACCATCCGTCGTTGGTGATGATAAAAATCAGGGAGGCCCCGTTCAGGATGTAACCGGCCATAAAGTCACCATAAATGGATTCATAGCATACCGCCGGAGCTACGCGTCTCTGCTCCGCTGAAATAAAAACATCCCTCGTATCTTGTGTCCCCAGGCTGCCGGCAATGCCGCCGAAACGGTCGACGAGTCTTCCCAAAGGCCCTAAAACCGTGAAGTATGGCATCCTTTCAATACCGGGAACCAGCTTTGATTTATGATAGAATTGAACCGGCCGGCCGGCCTCTACCATAAATGCTGAATTGTAGGCATTGAAATAATCACCCGTCAGAGGATGCTGCCTCGCAGTGGCAGGTAGCCCATCCCGGGGGTCAAACATTTCATAGGTGAAGCTCCCCATGATCCAGGCAATAGTGGGGTTTTCGTCTATGTGTGCCCGCAGTGTCCTGATCGTGTAATGCTGTTCTGCTTCATGCTTCCAGATACCATGGGGATTTGCACCCTCAGGCGCAATCACAAACCGTGTGGCCGGACTGATCCGGCTGTCGGCAAGGGCGATCATGTTGTTGATATGCTGTTCAAGCTCTGCCCTGCTGCGCATCTGCTCATAAGGGTCTTCGGCAGGCTGCACAATGACAATGGATACCGGCCTGGCATCTTCCTCATAGGTGATCCAGGTGTAAAAAGAAATGACAGAAGGTATAGCAAAAACCAACAGCGCCATGATGGCATTCCACCTTGCCCTCTTCCCGACAAAGCTCTCCAGCACGAATTGTCTGATAAAGAAAAACAACAAAATGTTGACCGTCAGCACCCACAAAGTACCGCCGGCTGTACCGGTGGCAGAATACCACTGCACCCATGCCGGATAAGCGGCAAACACATTGCCCAGATCAAGCCAGCTCCAGCTTAGCTCCCAACGCGCATGCAAAAACTCAAAAGCCATCCAGAATATTATTACCGGTAAAGGGCCCTGAGCCGACGGAAGGATTCTCCGGCTCAAATGCATCAGCCACCATGGTATGGCCATAAAGGTGGCATTCAATACTACCGCGGCAATCATTCCCGGAACGGTGGCAAACATGATCCACCAGGTTGTCAGCAAGTTAAACACAAAAAATGCAACCCAGGCATACAAAAGGAAAACAACAGCACGGTTTTCACCCCTACGCGCCAGTAAGCGGTCTTCCACCCAAAACAACGGAACAAAAGCAAAGAAAACGAGAAAGGGAAATCCTCTTGCCGGCCAGCTCAATGCCAGTAAAAGGCCGGTGAGCAGGCTGTACAATAGCAATTTGTGCCGAAATATACGTTCTATCATTCTTGTGCGTTTAAATTGTGCGTAAAGATAACACAAAACGTTTTAAACGACGTTTAAAACTAAATAAATTATTATCTTTGCAAAACAAATTCTTATAGTTATGGCACGTAGCAGAAATACCGAGAAAAAAATCTTTGATGCAGCCACCGAGCTGTTTCTGGAAAAAGGGGTTGACCGAACCAGCGTTAGGGAAATTGCCAATAAGGCAGGAATCAATCTTGCTTTGATGAATTATTATTTCCGCAGCAAGGAAAACCTCTTCGACACCATTTTCTCCTCCTTGGTTAAAAGGAACTCGGAGGAACTCATTCGCATCTTGAACAGCGACCAGGAGCTTTTCGAAAAAATTGAGCAATATGTGGAGGTATATATTGAGATGCTCTCTGAAAATCCGCTCCTGGTTTCATTTGTGATGGCTATTTTGCACCGCAGCAGAGAACGGATAACGGAAATGAAAGCCATCAGCAGCCTGTATGCGACCGATCAGTTTACCAAGCAACTATTGGATGAAGCCAAAAAAGGGAATATCAGGCGCACTGACCCCACCCATTTCTTTGTGGATATGCTTTCCCTGATCGCATTTCCCTTCGCAATCAAGATGCTGGTGATGGACAAAAACAATTTTTCAGAGGAAGAATTCCAGCAATTTATTAATGAGCGGAAAAAACGAGTACCCAAGCTGTTGCTGGACAGTCTAAGACCCTGTAAATAATCATTTCAGGTTTGATCACCTGTGGCATCCGTCACACACCGGATATTATCCATCAGTTTTTCATATGATACCCTGGCAAGAGGGGAGTGTGCTTTTTTGAAAGACTTTACAAACACCTCTTTTGTCAGCGTTTCCCAGTCCCTGTTTGTCCAGGAAGAAATGGGGGAAAGCGGTTTCAGCTCAGGAATTTCATGCGCTGAGGAATGCCTGTTATGTGGGCAGGCCTCCTGGCAAATGTCACAACCGAAAACCCATGGCTGTATCAGATTTCTGAATTGAGCAGGGATTTCCTCTTTTAATTCTATGGTAAGATAGGAAATACATTTACATGCATCCAAAACACCGGGACCAACAATGGCTCCCGTCGGACAAGCATCCATACACTTACGGCATGATCCGCACAGATCCTTTTCGAAAGGCTGATCTGCATCCAGTTCTGCACTGGTGATCATTTCTCCCAAAAAGAAAAAACTGCCTTTTTTCGAAATGATCAGGCAGGTGTTTTTTCCGGTCTTCCCGATTCCTGCCTCCTCCGCCCATGATCGCTCCAGAACGGGGGCAGAGTCAGCAAAAACCCTGAAAGTGTGTTTTTCCGTCAACTCCGTTAAATAATCCGCAAGTTTTGCCAGCCGGTTTCTGATAATAAAATGGTAGTCTGCGCCATAGGCATAGCGTGCAACTTTATATGATGTGTTTGCCGGCTGATGTTGTTCGGGATAGTAGTTCATGGCCACCACCACAATGGATTTAGCTCCGGGAACAAGCAAACGCGGGTCTATACGTTTTTCCCGGTTTCGGGCCATGTATTGCATTTGTCCGTGAAAGCCCTTTTGCAACCAGGATTGGAGGACAGGCCTTTGACTTTCTAATGCATCAGCGCGGGCCACGCCACAAACAGCAAAACCAAGCTCGAAGGCCTTTTGCTTTAACGCATCGGTCAATGTCTTTCTGTCCAACAAAATGTTTTAAGCACTTTGAACCCTAACCAGGTAATAGTTTTTCTTGCCCCGCTGCACAACGAGATAGCGGCCGCCAATTAAGAGGGAAGCATCTATCTTCTCGGTATCAGCCACCCTTGTTTTATTGATGCTGATACTGCCTTCTTTCAGCATTCTGCGGGCCTCACCTTTTGATTTGGCCACCTGGGTTTTTTCAGCCAGAAAATCCACCATGTCGATCCCCTGTTCCACATCTTCACTCATGACATCAAACATAGGGACACCGTCAAAAACAGCCAAAAACACATCCTCCGGGAGCTTATGCAGCACATCTGCCGTGGATTTCCCGAAAAGTATCCCGGAAGCCTCCACGGCCGTTTCATAGGCCTCCCGGCCATGAACCCTGATGGTGATGTCTTCGGCCAAAGCTTTCTGGAGAGCACGCTGGTGGGGGGCTTCCTTGTGCTCCGCAACCAACGCTTCTATCTCCTCCTTCGAGAACAGGGTAAAGATCTTGATGTACCTTTCGGTGTCTTCATCGGAACAATTGAGCCAAAACTGATAAAA
>SKTQ01000077.1 GCA_007122505.1 Bacteroidales bacterium
ACACAATACAAATGACAATGAAAAAGAATCTGTTTTTAGTTTTAGCGGCCCTTTTGATTGCCAACTGGTCAGTCAAAGCCGATGAAGGGATGTGGCTTCCGTTTCTGATTGATGAAGCCTTGTATGAAGAAATGTCCCGCATGGGGCTGAATATCACCCCGGATGAAATTTTCAGCTTCACGGAAGCGAGCATCAAGGATGCCGTGGTCAGTTTCGGTGGATTTTGTACCGGTGAGATCATCTCCGACAGGGGGCTTGTTTTGACCAATCACCATTGCGGTTACGGAAGAATCCAGTCGCACAGTACGGTTGATAATGACCTGCTGACAGATGGGTTCTGGGCGATGACCCTCGAAGAAGAACTTCCCAATGAGGGTTTGTTCGTTCGTTTTCTGATCAACGTGGAAGATGTAACGGCAGAAATCCTGTCGGTGCTGAATGATGACATGACGGAAGGAGAGCGGTCGGCTGCCATCAGGGAAAAAAGCAATGAGCTGACGGCTGCTGCCACCGAAGGCAATCATTACACCGCCAATGTTCGCTCCATGTTTGCCGGCAATTATTTTTACCTGTTTACCTATGAAACCTACAATGATGTTCGTTTGGTAGGCGCGCCCCCTTCCGATATCGGTGCCTTTGGTGGCGATACCGACAACTGGGAATGGCCGAGGCATACCGGCGACTTTGCACTTTTCAGGGTTTATACCGCGCCCGACGGTTCGCCGGCTGAATATGACCCGGATAACGTTCCCCTCAGGCCCAGGTACCATTTGCCGGTTTCGGCCCGCGGTGTGCAGGCAGACGATTTCGCCATGATTCTGGGATACTCGGGCCGTACAGAAAGATACCTCACGTCCTATGGAATAGACTACAGGCTGGAGTATATGTACCCCATCCGGATCGACATTCGCAGGGCAAAACTGGATATCATCGAAGAGGCCATGGCCGCCAGCGATGAAGTCCGTATCAAATATGCATCCAAGCATTCAGGTATTTCCAACTACTGGAAAAACTTCATCGGCATGAGTGAATCACTGCAACGGCTTAATGTAGCCGACTCGAAGCGTGATCGGGAAAATGCATTCCGGGAATGGGTGCAGGCCGACCGTGGTCGCACCCAAACCTTTGGCCATGTAATCAATGACTTTCAACGTGTATATGAAGGGATGAGGCAATTCCGGTCACACCAATATGTTTTTCTTGAAGCAATGGCTACAGGCCCGGATGCAATAAGGGTCGCCAATGCATTCACAAATTTAAACACGCTGCTTGAAGAGGAAGGTGACGAAGAAGAGATACAGAATTTGGCCGGCCGTTTGCAGACGATGGCAGAACGCACTTACAGAAATTTTGATATGTATGTGGACAGGCAATTGTGGGAGGCCATGTTTGAAATCTATCATGCGCTGGCCCCTGCCGATCAGTTACCGGATGTGTTTGAGACCATTGCAAATGAATATGGCAACGACTTTGCCGCCTATGCCGGTGCTGTGTATGCCGTCAGTTTGTTTGCCGATGCTGAACGCTTACAAGCCTTCCTGGAGGACCCTGTTCCCGGCATATTAAGCAATGATCCGGTTTTTATTGCCGCACAATCGGTTTACGGAAAGTATCGCGAACTGATGCAGCAAATGGAAGAATACAACACCCTGCTGCAACGGACAGAACGGTATTTCCTGCGCGGACTCATGGAAATGAAACCTGAAAAATCATTCTATCCCGATGCCAACGGCACAATGCGTTTTACCTATGGTACCGTGAACGGATACCATCCCAGGGATGCCGTTTATTATGATTATTTTACCACATTAACCGGGGTAATGGAAAAAGAAGATCCCGGTCACCATGAGTTTGTTGTTCCGGAAAAGCTGAAAGAGCTTTATCATACCGGAGACTTTGGTCCTTATGCCGGCAATGGGGCGATGGTTGTCAATTTTATTACCAATAACGACATCACCGGAGGTAACTCAGGCAGCCCGGTGATCAATGGCGACGGACATCTGATCGGTGTGGCATTTGATGCAAACTGGGAAGGGATGTCGGGAGATATCCTGTTTGAGCACGATATGCAAAAGGCCATCAATGTGGATGCACGTTACATGTTGTTTATCATTGACAAGTTTGCGGGCGCATCTCATTTGCTTGATGAGATGACCATTATCTGGTAGGTGTTGTGTAATTCATCCTACCGTGATTTTGTTACTGAATAAAACCAATAAAGAATGGAGAAAAAGATAAAGACATTGCGGTTGATCCGTTATGATCTTCCGGATGCAAATGCGTTACTGACCAATGAGGATGTGATGGAACGGCGGGTTTCCGAAACGGATTATGAACCTCGTTGGGGCAAGGTAACCCATGATCGGCAATATGATAAGGACGGCGTTTTAGAGCAGGAGACCGAGTATGTCTATAATGATGATGGTTTGATGATCCGTGAAGTGATCAAAGAAGCAGATGGTGAGGTGATGACCGAGAATTCGTGGGAGTATGGCGAAGGGGGTCGCATCCTCAAGGGATATCATCATTATGCTGATGGTTCAAAAGATACGGTTCATCATATCTATGATGCTGATGGAAGACTGGTGAAGAAGATCACGGAGGATGCGGATGGAGAAGTTGAGCAGGTTGAGCTATTTGAATATGCAGATGGCCGTCTGACCAGCGAATCGGTTTATGAAGAACCTGCGGATCCTGATCATCCTGCTGACGATGAACTTGTGAGTGAAAAGGTGCTCATATATGATTCTGGTGGGCGCTTGTTTGAGACACTGGAGCGGGACTTGATCAATGAGGCTGAGCGCAGGCGGGTAAACGAATATGATGAAGAAACCGGTCACCGGACAGGTGTAATGGTATATAACGAAAGGGGAGAGGCCATCGAAAGGATTGAGCTGGTGCCGGATGAGGAAGGCCGGCCGGTTGAGGTGGTGGAAGAGACGCGGCAAAAAAAGAATACCATCAAAATGCACTACAATGAGAAGGGCATGGTTTACCTGCAGGAGGAGTATGATATGAAGGGAAAGCTGGTAAGCAAGGTTGACCGTGTGTATGATGATCACGGCCATTTACTGGAAAGCCGCGTGGTTGTAAATATGCCGGGTTTTAATGTTGAAAGGCATTATGTGGTTAAACAGGAATACGCGTTTTACTCCTGATAGCGTTAAACCGCTTTAGATATTAAAAAAACCGGCAGCGATCAGGCTGCCGGTTTTTTTAAAACTCGTTGTATTTTGTGCCGGAATATTACCGAACCCCGGCCACTTCTCCACGCATAGTGGAGTAGTTTACCCTGAGGGCGTTAACCAGTCGAAGCTCTTGTTTTACGTCGGTTACGATACCCATTTTGGTTTCCCTGTCCACTTTCAGAGAGGTTGTCATCAGTGGTCTTTCCGCCTCTGCGGTTACCTGTCTTTCCGCTTCTATGAAAGATGCGATATCGGCAACTGTGGCGAACTGGTCATAAAGCTGAATTCTGGGTTCTGTACCGAACACTTGAGATTGTAGTGGTGGTCCGATGTAAATAAAACTCACGAGTGATCGCCTTTCCAGCTGCTGTATTTCTGTAGCAGTGGGCAGGGTTGTCCTCACGAAAAGGGTTGTTTCCCTCATCACGGTGGTTACCATGAAGAAGAAAAGGAGCATGAAGATAATGTCGGGCAGTGATGCCGTGTTGATTTTTGGTGTCTTTTTAGCACCTTCTTTTTTGAATCTTGCCATAATATTTACCTCCTCCCTCCAATATCTCTTGGTTCAGCTTCAGAAATAGCCATCGGTACTGCACGTCTGACTGCGTTGACGAGTTCTTCGTCGCGAAGTTCAGCGAAGCGTCTCCCGAAGTTTTCCCGCGAAACCTGGTCCCTGATTTCTCTCACAGCAGCTGCCAGTTCGTTCTGCACAGCTATGTACATCTCATAGGACGTACCGCGGTCGTTCTGAAGTGAGATCACACCTCTTGATACCCAAAACTCTCCAATGTGTTCAATCTCTATCAATTCTTTAACGGGTAAACTGGGGTCATCATCGGGGTTTAACAAAAACTCTTTTGCACGCTCACGAAGCGTTTGAATATCTCCCGGTTGTCCTTCCACCATCAGACGGTCCTGTGCATCCACAAGCACCACGAAAACATTTCGCTCTCTGACGGGAGGCGGCTCCGGTGCATTCGGATCAATGGGCGGCGGCAACATCCTGTTGATTCCTGTATCCACATCCATCGTGGTGGTCACGAGGAAGAAGATCAGCAGGAGAAAGGCAATGTCGGCCATTGATCCGGCATTGATTTCAGGGGTCATTCTAGCCATAGAAAGATCTCCTTTTTTGTGATTGTTATTATCTGAATAATTTGCTAAGCTCTGTATAGACAGCCGCTATAACACCCAGTCCAACAAGGATCATGGTAGCTCTGATGCCACCGCCAACCCATTGGGATACAGTGGGCGTTGCATTCTCATATGGTTCAGCAGTGCTGATTGCGTATGAAAACAACACGATGACCACCAAAACCGCTATTCCAATGAGCGTTGGTATGGCTTTGCGGAAATTCCCGATCATATGGATTATCGCAAAGACAATGGCTGTTAGTGCGGCTATGACCAGCAGGCCATAGGTCACAAACATTCCGATATTGATTATCGATTCGTTCATAATGAGACAGGGTTTTTATTATTTTTTGTACTTGATCAGGATATCCATGAAGGAGATGGTGGCATCTTCCATGGTATTGACCATCGTGTCGATCTTAGCAATGATGTAGTTGTAAAAGATCTGAAGAATAACCGCAACAATCAGACCAAAAACCGTTGTCAGAAGCGCTACCTTAATACCATCGGCAACAATGGTGGGAGAGATGTCCCCTGCGCGTGCAATGGCGTCAAATGCGGCGATCATACCGATAACCGTACCCATAAACCCAAGCATCGGCGCAATAGCGATAAAGAGGGATATCCATGTGAGATTCATCTCCAAACGACCCATCAGTACGCTACCGTATGATACAATCGACTTTTCAACAACCTCCATGCCTTCGTTGTACCTGTCAAGCCCCTGATAGTAGATGCTTGCTACAGGGCCGCGGGTGTTTCTGCATACTTCTTTTGCTGCATCCACACCGC
>SKTQ01000274.1 GCA_007122505.1 Bacteroidales bacterium
AAGGTGAACGACTCTGTAAAATACAATTGAACGGTCTTATTATTATGGGATTCATAACCAATGGACAGGTCCTGACCCAACACCAAACGAAAATCGCCACCACGCTCAGAAACCAGGAATGACTCTTTAACATAGGGTGCCATGATGATGCTTCCTCCCAAAATGTTCTCCAGTTGTTTGCTCAGGGGATAGCCCCTCAGGTGTGAGTTGACCATTTGCCAGCGTTCTGTGCTCAGCACCAAAGTATAAGGTCCTTCTATAGAGGCCTTTTTCATTTGGGAGACAGCCAATGATACAACACTCAGAATATCTTCCGCAGCATCCGGGAAAGTGAGTGTGTCGTGATCGCTGCTTGTTTTTAATCCATTGATGCCACCGGCTTTGAACCCTTCATAAATGGCTTTTTCCTCGAATTTGGCAATTTCACGGGCTGCATCTTCCATTGCTCCAAGGTCAATATCCTCTGCACCCCTGGCAACATTGTCCAGTTCCCAAATGTCGAGTTCGAAAGGAATGCGTGCTTCAACCATGGGCAACACCTGGTGTATGCCATACTTTACTGCACCCTTCTGATTGGCCGGTACACTGATGCGTCCTGTTGACAATGCGGCAAAATCCCAGCCTTTTGGTCCCTCAACATCGAGGAACTTCCTGCCGGACAATACCGAGGTCAGCACATCCACAGCCGTTTCATTAATTTCTTCCCATGCTTGATCAGAAATGGGAGCCAAAGATTTTCTTAAAATATCCATGTTGTCCTCCTTACTTTTTAATTTTTCCAATACCCAATGAATCTGTTTTGCCGGCAGCCGGCCCGTGGTCATCATCATGGTCGTGATCGTGACCATGTGCGCCCATAATGTCGCCTTCTTTAAACAACCAGTTGCGCAACTCTTCATCCCAACCGGGCATATTGCGCCTGAGCCATTCAAGGGTCATGCAGGCATGCTCAATCTCTTCGTCACGGTTATGGGCCATAATGGCCGCAAGTTCCGGATCGTTTGAAGTAACTACCCGCTGGTGATACCAGTCAACCGCTTCAATTTCTTCTTTCAAACTGTTCAGTGCACGCGAAAAATTTCGCGCCTCCTGTGATAATTCTTCTGCTGGTTCGTGATAATTCGACATAGCGTTAAAGCATTTATGTGTTAAATAAAATGAGAAACATGTAAAGCTCAGGTGGCACTAATGGAAAATGAAAAGAAATGCAGGATTTGCTGCACCCGGTGAAGATCATTTCTTGCCGATTATTCTTTTCTCAACAGCCAAAATTGGCCAACCACACTGACCTTCATTTGCAAATATAAGATTAATTCTCGAATAAAGAAAACAACTGTAGCTTAATATTGTTTCCTGCTTATGAGATAACAAAGGTTTATCTCAGAAAAAACCGATTTGTATTCCCGGATATGTGAAAGAAGTGTTAATTTTGGAAGCCATTAATAAGCACCTGATTACGCAGGCAATCGATGAAAGTTTGAAGAACAGGGTATTTGATTTATTGGAATGAGGTTGTCGGTTGTCGTTGCAATAACAACCACGAACAGACAATTAAGAGCAAAGTCCTGATTTCAACAATTACAACCAACATATTAACGGAATAAACGGAATTTCACAAAAACCCCCATCACAGGATTTTTGACACATAGGGGAATGATTATGGAAGCTGGGAGCTGAGAGCTGGGAGCTGAGAGCTGAGAGCTGAGAGCTGAGAGCTGAGAGCTGAGACTTTAGAGACTTAAGGGAAGAGTAAGTAAGTAAGCTGTAGCTTTGCGGGCTTTTCTTTTTTTTGCGAGCCTTGCGTGAAACATTTTATTCCTCGCAATGGCCGTAAAAGTTAAATCACGCAAAAAGCTAAAAGAAAGGCTACATTATACATTGGCAGCAGCTAAGAGAGGATTCGCGGCGGTAAAGGGAATGCCCTGAAAGGGCAAATTAATTCAGCCCAGTGGCAACGCCCTGGGTAAATGTGGGCAACACCCGCCAGCGCCCTGTAAAGGGCAGCTTAAACACCAGCACAAAGAGCTAGATTACACATACAAACGAAATTATAAACAGATGACAAAGAAAAACATTTTCCTCACGATGGCGGTCTTATGGTTCTTTTCAGGATGTACAGGCCCCGATCATCAAAAGCAAAAACAAATGAATATTATTCCCAATGCCACTGTGGATGCAGTGATTCAACAATTGCTTGAACAGCATGAAACGGCCGATGCGGAACTCGCAGGCCGTGGTGTAAACCAAGTTGCCTCTCTATGGCGGCTTGATGACGGCAACACCGAAGCATTTATGCAGTTCTGTCTCGATCATTATATTGCAGATGCCGGCGAACGCAAAGAATTGTTCAACACCCTTTCGAGAAACTATGAATATATCTGGGGACATCTTAACCAGTTAAGCCTTGAGCTGACCAAGCCCCTGCATCTCGACTGGGGACCTATTAAACCGGTTGACATTCTTTTTGGAAGCTATGCTCCGGGAGCCCATCTCGCCGAAGATTTCTTCACCAATAAAATAGCATTTCTTACCATTCTCAATTTTCCTTTTTTCTCTTTGGATGAAAAAAATGAACTTGGGAAAAACTGGAGCCGACTGGAGTGGGCTTATGCACGCATGGGCGATATTTTTACTTCCAGGGTTCCTGCCGACATCAATCAAAACATTTCAAGGGTAAGCACAGACGCCGATAACTACGTGTCGGAGTATAACATCATTATGGGACAGTTGGTCAATGATGAAGGGGAGCATCTGTTCCCGGACAATCTCAGGTTAATCACCCACTGGGGACTGCGCGACGAGCTAAAGGCCAATTATGACGGTACGGAACAAGGTCTCGAAAAGCAACAGATGATCTACCGGATTATGCAAAGAATTATCGACCAGAGCATTCCCGAAAAAGTGATCAACAACCCGGATGTGGAGTGGAACCCGTTTACAAACATGGTTTTCAGCCAGGGATCCGAAGTCAGTTTCAATCCGGAACCGAATATCCGTTACGAACACCTTTTGAATAACTTCCATGCCCGTAAAGAAGCAGATGCTTACTCGCCAAATTATCCAAGCTATATTGAAAGAGCTTTTCAGCAAGGGCTTGAGCTCAGCATGGATGAGGTGGAGGAGCTGTTTATCGATCTGGTGAGTTCTCCTGTTATGAAGGATGTGGGGAAACTGATAGCGCAGCGTCTTGGCAGGGAGCTTGAGCCTTTTGACATTTGGTATGATGGCTTTAAAGCGCGCAGTGCAATCCCGGAAGAAGAGCTCACCCGTATCACCAGAGAGAGATACCCCAATGCCGAAGCATTGGAAAAAGATATCCCCAACCTCCTGGTAAAGCTCGGCTACAACAGGAATAGGGCCGAGGAGATCGCTTCCAAAATTGTGGTGGAAGGTTCCAGGGGAGCCGGACATGCATGGGGTGCACAAATGCGCTCCCAGTATTCCCATTTGCGCACACGCATTGCAACCGATGGCATGACATACAATGGTTTTAACATCGCGGCCCATGAACTGGGGCACAATGTTGAACAAACCATCAGCCTCCATGATGTGGAATATTTTATGTTGAACGGGGTACCAAACACGGCATTCACCGAAGCACTGGCTTTCATATTCCAGGTACGTGATCTCAAGTTGCTTGGAATTGATGTGGATGACCCCATGGGAGAACATCTGAATGTGCTGGATATCCTTTGGGGAACCTATGAGATCATGGGAGTGTCACTGGTGGATATGGCCGTTTGGCGCTGGATGTATGACAACCCGGATGCCCCGGCCGAAGCATTGAAGAATGAAACCATACGGATTGCCACCGACATCTGGAACAAATACTATGCACCGGTGTTTGGGGTGAAAGACGCCCCTATTCTCGCCGTTTATTCGCATATGATCAGCTATCCGCTCTACCTGAGCGCATACCCGCTGGGACACCTGATCGAATTCCAGATTGAACAGCAGATGAGGGATAAAAACATGGCAGATGAAATTGACCGTATCTTTTCACTCGGAAACCTGACCCCGCGGCAGTGGATGCATGAAGCGGTTGGTGAGCCCATTTCAAATACCCCTCTGCTGGAAGCAGGAGCCAAAGCGGTACAGGTTTTTTCGCAGTAAAAAATAACAAACCGGATAATACAGATATAGCATTCAACCGGAATTTTTGAAATCAGCGATTGAATAAAGCCTTTATTCAGTCGCTGATTTTCATATCCGGCCCGTGGAGGATATAGTTTTCAACCACAGGAGCATAATACCGGTGTTCCAGTTCCAGGACCTTTTTTGCCAATGATTCCGGTGTGTCTTCGGGCAACACATCCAAGGACTTGCTAAACAGTATCTCTCCTTCATCATATTGTTCATTCACCAGGTGAATGGTGATCCCGCTTTTGTGTGCACCCGACTCAATAACAGCCCGGTGTACATGCATGCCATACATCCCTTTGCCGCCAAAGGCAGGAAGCAGTGCAGGATGGATATTGATGATCCGGTTCCTGTATGCTTTGACAAAATATGGCGGCAATAAACGCATGTAACCTGCAAGAACAATGGTCTCAACCTGATAATTCTCAAAGACCTTTAGCAGTTTTTCGCGGTTTTCCCAGGCAGGACCGGGAAGTACCTCAACGGGAATTCTCCTTTCTCCGGCTTTGGTTAATACCCGCGCTGAAGCATTGTTGCTCACAACCAGTGCCACTCGTATTTGCGGGTGATTTTGAAAGTAATCCATCAATTTTGCCGCATTGCTCCCAAAACCGGATGCCAAAACTGCAATTTGATGCATATTTGATTGTTTTTTCACTATATTTGCTTAATAAAATGAACCTTACCCCAATGTAAAGGTAGGTAAAAAGGCAAAATCAGGTTGATTTTTTGCCGGGGAAACGAAAAACAACTAAATAAATAGTTGATTCTTACTAACTAATTAACAGCTTTTTGCATTGTTTAAAACAAAAATCGAAGCAAAAAAGTTGGTTATAACGAATTTAATATTTTTCTTTGCAGCCTGTTTAACAAAAAAAGGAGAAACCATGTCTGACATTGCAACAAGAGTAAAAGCTATCATTGTTGATAAGCTTGGTG
>SKTQ01000250.1 GCA_007122505.1 Bacteroidales bacterium
ATATAATTGAATTGTACATGACTGATACTGTGGCCTTCTTCCTGCATGCGGGTTACGGCTGAGGCAAGTGCACCTTCGGTGCCTCCCCAGCCCACCACCAGAAGTTCTCCTTCCGGTTCGCCGTTAACCTCAAGCAAAGGGATATAATCGGCTATGCGGTTGATCTTTTCTTCACGAATGTTTACCATCAACTGGTGGTTCAGCGGATCGGTAGAAACATTGCCGTCAATATTGGTTTTTTCCAGACCTCCAACGCGGTGTCTCAGACCTGCTACTCCGGGAACAGCCCACTTCCGCACCAGCGTCTTTTCATCCCTGCGGTAAGGCTTGAAGTTGGGATCATCAGGGTCGGCCATTGGTGGGGTAATGGAAGGCAAATCATTGACATCCGGTATTTTGAAAAGCTCCGAGCCAAATCCCAGGTAACCATCTGTTAAAAGGATAACCGGCGTCATATGCTCCATGGCATATTTGCTGGCCAAATAGGCATAGTGAAAGCAGTTTGCAGAACTTGATGCTGCCATCACCATCAATGGGCTTTCACCGTTTCTGCCAAACAATGCCTGCATAAGGTCTGATTGTTCACTTTTCGTGGGCATCCCTGTGGATGGTCCGGCTCTCTGCACATTTACAATTACCAGGGGGAGCTCTGTGATCACAGCCAATCCAAGCGCTTCGCTTTTCAAGGACAAACCCGGACCCGAGGTGGTGGTAACTCCCATTGAACCACCGAAACTGGCACCTATGGCGGAGCATATCCCCGCAATCTCATCTTCAGCCTGGAATACTTTTGCGCCAAGGGATTTATGCCTGGCAAGTTCCATCAATATCTCCGTTGCCGGTGTGATGGGATATGAACCCAGAAACAGCGGCCTTCCACTTCGTTCGGCTGCAGCAAGCAAACCCCATGCTGTTGCCACGTTGCCGGTGATGTTACGGTATAACCCTTTTTCAAGCGGTGCAGCACCAACCTTGAAAGTAATTTTGATAGCTTCGGTTGTTTCAGCAAAATTATAACCGGCTTTCAATGCCGTTT
Organism: Bacteroidales bacterium; assembly: GCA_007122505.1. GTDB lineage: Bacteria > Bacteroidota > Bacteroidia > Bacteroidales > UBA7960 > PUPG01. The sequence goes on from SKTQ01000250.1 coordinate 1,037, forward strand.
GGTTTGCCTGCACAACCTTTGGCTTGTCTTTGAATTTCTGTTTGATAAACTCCAGCGGTTTTTCAATATCACGGTCAAACAGGTAAAACATCAAACCAAGCACAAACATGTTTTTTGTACGCTCAGCCAAACGTTTATCTACACCAAGGTCTGCCAGGCTCTCAGTGGTAAGTTCTGTGATGGGTGCCTTTATTACATGATATCCCTCCAGGGAACCGTCTTCCAGGGGGTTCTCGATGTAGCCGGCTTTCCCGATGGCTTTTTCTTCAAATGTGGAACTGTCAATCACCAGCGTTGCCCCGGGCTTAGCCCATTTCAGGTTTGCTTTCAGCGAGGCGGGATTCATAGCAACCAGCACATCACACATGTCGCCCGAAGTGTAAATTTTTCGCCTCCCTATGTGCATCTGGAAACCGCTTACACCGGCAATGGTGTTATGTGGTGCACGGATTTCTGCCGGGAAATCCGGAAATGTTGCCAGGTCATTACCGGAAAGGGCTGCAACATCTGAAAACAATGTACCTGTCAGCTGCATTCCATCACCGGAGTCGCCCACAAACTTGACAACCACATCTTCCAACTCCCGGACTTGTTGTTTTTTTGCCATAACTCAGTAGCTGTTTATATTAATTAAGACCTTTAATAAATTGAGGATACAAGGTGTAAAAAGTATTAAAGTTGCGAAGTTAAATGATTAAACCATATCTGCCAGAAAAAATCACACTTTTTTTGATTATCAAGGGAATGGGGCATCAAAAACAGCCGGAATGAAACTTCCATAAAGCAATGTTTTATTTATACCGAATTCAAATTATCGCTCCCGGCAAAAAAAGGTGCTTAATTTGGGTGAAAGCCATTATATTTGTAGCGTAATTAATCTTTTTTAGAAACCCCAAAAAAACAAAGAGATGGCTTATATTATTAATGAAGATTGCACTGCTTGCGGTAGCTGCATTGATGAATGCCCGGTTGATGCTATTTCTGAAGGTGATATTTATAAAATTGACCCCGATGTATGCACCGATTGCGGCGCCTGTGCAGATGTTTGCCCGGTTGAAGCAATTCATCCCGAATAAGACCTATCTGACCGGTTATCCCGAGTCAGAATACAAAAACCCGTATTCCCCCAATACGGGTTTTTTTGCACCCGGCAACAAACTTTGCAACTTAAAAACAAACCGCTTAACAGCTGCGAAATAATCCGCAATACAGCCCGGTCACTTCTGCCATATTTCAATTATCTTTGCATTTGTCAGAAAAAACACTGTCAAAAAAGCATCTGCCAAAAGCAAAATTGTGACCGGCAACAGACAAACACATAACTCATCCCCAGATGGCACCATGACTTTCTGGGGGCATCTTGAAGAGCTGCGCGGACATCTTATCCGTGCATCTGTCGCGGTGCTCGTATTTGCCATAGCAGCCTTCCTGGCTAAAGACTTCCTGTTCAACAACATCATTCTTGCTCCCAAAGAACCCTACTTCCTAACCAACCGGGTATTTTGCTGGTTGTCAGCAAAGCTGTCCATTCCCGCACTGTGCATCAACACCAACCCTGTTAAACTGATCAATATTGACCTGGCAGGGCAATTCACCACTCATGTCGTGGTGTCGCTGATCGTGGGTATCATCATTTCAGTACCCTATATTGTCTGGGAGCTTTGGCGTTTTATCAGTCCGGGACTGCAAGCCAGGGAAAGAGCCCATTCCAGGGGTGCTGTTTTCGTCATCTCCGGCCTGTTTATAATCGGGATCCTGTTTGCTTACTTTTTGATCGTACCACTTTCCATCAACTTTTTGGGTTCATACCAGGTGAGCGGCCTGGTTGAAAACCAAATTGCCCTGCGCTCCTTTATCACCACAGTAACAACCATCACTTTTGCAGCCGGCATATTGTTTGAGCTTCCCGTGGTGGTTTACTTCCTCAGTAAAGTGGGGATGCTTACCCCGGAAATCATGCGCAAGCAAAGAAAACTGGCATTTGTCCTGATCATTGCGCTGGCAGCACTCATCACACCTCCTGATATTTTCAGCCAGATTATGGTTGGATTACCCCTGTTCCTGCTTTACGAAATAAGCATCCGCATTTCCGGACGAGCGATTGCACAAGCCGAACAGGATTAATCCACCAAGCGCTTTTGCTGCCTCCCGGATACGGTGTATTATCTGTTCCGCCCTGCACAACATACATAAACAAACCACAATTCCGTCGCTTATCATCAATTTGTCAGGTTGTTCAAACCTTTCTACCCTGTTTTTGTTACCATCATAGAACAAATTCAAAAAAAATAAACCACAAAAAATCCAACATACATGAACAACGCACAGTTTTATTATGCACGGCCACAAAACGAGCCCGTTTTTTCATATTCCAAAGGAACTCCGGAGCGCAGGGAGCTGGAGGCAGAACTGAAACGGCAAAGTGAGATCGTGGCAGACATTCCGCTTATCATTGGCGGCAAAGAGGTGAAAACAGGTAACACCGGCAAGGTTGTAATGCCGCACGACCACAAGCACGTATTGGCCACCTATCACAAAGCAGGTGAGAAGGAAGTAAAAATGGCCATTGATGCTGCCATGAAAGCTCACCGCCAATGGGCCGAAATTTCATGGGTGGAAAGGGTTTCCATCACCCTCAAAGTGGCTGAACTTATTTCGACCAAATACCGCGCCCTGATGAACGCTGCCACCATGCTTGGCCAGGGAAAAAACGCATACCAGGCTGAAATTGAGGCTGCATGTGAAACCACTGATTTTATCCGTTTTAATGCCCACTACGTGTCGGAAATATATAACGACCAACCCCATTCTGAAAGAGGCAACCTGAACCGTGTGGAATACCGCCCGCTGGAAGGTTTTGTCTTCGCCGTGAGCCCGTTCAACTTTACCGCCATCGCATCCAACCTTTCCCTGGCACCCGTCGTGCTTGGAAATACCGTTGTCTGGAAACCAGCGACAACCGCACTGCTTTCCAATTACTATCTCATGAAGATTTTTAAAGAAGCAGGATTACCGGACGGTGTGATCAATTTCATCCCCGGACAGGGTAGCCTCATCGGAGACATCGTAATGGCGGATGAGAACCTCGGCGGCGTCCATTTTACCGGCTCAAACACAACATTCAACCAGATATGGCAAAGCATCGGCAATAACCTTGGAAAATACCGCTCTTACCCCCGTATCGTTGGAGAAACAGGCGGTAAAGACTTTGTTGTTGTGCATTCATCCGCAAATGTTGACGAAGTGGCCACCGCACTGGTTAGGGGAGCTTTTGAATACCAGGGGCAAAAATGCTCGGCTGCGTCCAGGGCCTATATTCCAAAGTCACTCTGGACTGACATCAAAACCCAAATTGGCAAAAACATCGACCTGATCAAGAAAGGCGATGTGCGCAACTTCTGCAATTTTGTGAATGCCGTTATTGATGAAAAAGCTTTTGACAAAATCATGGCTTACATAGAGAAAGCAAAGGATTCGCAAGAAGCGGAAATCATCTTTGGGGGCAAAGGAGATAAATCAACCGGATATTTTATTGATCCTACCGTGATTCTGACTACGAATCCCCACTTTGTAACCATGGAGGAGGAGATCTTCGGCCCGGTGCTTACCGTGTATCTTTATGAAGATGAGGATTTTGAAAAAACACTGCACCTGTGTAACGAAACATCGCCATATGCGCTAACCGGTGCTATCTTCTCAAAAGACAGATACGCAACAGTAAAAGCCTGCCAGGTATTGCGTTATGCGGCCGGAAACTTTTACATGAACGACAAACCCACAGGTGCCGTTGTAGGTCAGCAGCCATTTGGAGGGTCCCGTATGTCAGGAACCAACGACAAAGCCGGTAGCTATCTCAACCTGCTGCGCTGGATCAACCCGCGGACGGTGAAGGAAACCTTTAATCCACCCACCGACTTCCGCTATCCGTTCATGCATGAAGAGATCTGCTACCAGGAAAAATAAGCCCCTGCCAGCAATCCGGAAGAACCATAGCGCTCCCGGGGATAAGGAGTTGAATATTTGAGAAATGACCTGA
>SKTQ01000050.1 GCA_007122505.1 Bacteroidales bacterium
CAACATGGCGGGCTTAACATTACAAGATTCGAAGACAGCCATGACAGATTCATGATAATTGATGACGAGGTATATCATATAGGAGCAAGCCTGAAAGATTTAGGAAAGAAATGGTTTGCATTTTCCAGGCTGGGTTTTGAACCGGAATTCATCTTATCGAAGATTCAGAATGAACCATAGAGGAATTAAAAACCATCCCTAAGCCTCAACCACATGCCGTCTTTGCGTGCAATGAGTGGAAACAGTTACGGAAATATTGAAAAAAATTAAACCTTTGAATGATTTTGTCAATCGGGGGTTAAGAGCCTGACAACCCTACCCTTCAATGATCCATGACACTTCTGCCCTTGTACCCTTTCCCGGTTTTGACACAAGGTTGATTTGTCCTTTATGCAATTCTATAATCCTTTGTGTGAGGGGCAGGCCAATGCCATGGCCTTCGGTTGTTTTTTTGTTTTTACCGCGATAAAAAGGAATGAAAACCTTTTGGAGATCATCATCCGAAATACCCACCCCTTCATCCTCAACTGAAGCAATTATTTTTGATGATTCCATTTTTAACTGAACATTGGCGTTTCTGTCATCTGAAAATTTGCAGGCATTATCCATCAGATTTATAAAAGCAACAGTAAGTAAATAGGCGTTCCCGTTTATTGTGATAAGGCTTTCATCTTCAATATTCTCATCAAAAAGAATATGAATCCGGTAATCAGGATTATTCTTTATAACCTCATTTCTGGCATCCATCAATAGCTCATCCAGCCTCACATTTTTCATGCTTATTAGTCCGGGTTCATAGGTAGCTTTTGCCAGATCGAGCAAGCCTTTGCTCAAACGTGAAAGTCGTTTGGCATCATCCATTACTTTTTGCAGAGCTTCTTCACAGGCTTCTTTGCTCCGTTTCTGAGAAAGAGCGAGTTCGATTTCTCCCATCACAGCAGCGAGCGGCGTGCGAATTTCATGTGCTACATTGGAAACAAACTCCTTTTGTGCTTCGAAAGAGTCTTCTAGCCGGTTGAGCATCCGGTTAAAAGCGATGGCAAGCTCGGCGAGTTCGTCCTTTCCGTTGCCTTCATTCAGGCGCAAACCTATGTGAGAACCACTTATTTCCTCGGCTTTATCGACCATTTGCGATACCGGCTCAAGTGCCCTCAAAGCAAAATACCTGCCGGCAAAAAATATGATAACAACCGCTGCAAGCCAGCTGAATAAGAGAATATTCAACAAATTAGAAAGCTTGGTATGACCGTAATCATCGTAGGCTGCCGCTGTAAGAATATAGGGCTGATTGTCAAAATAATACAATAAGCCTATGACCTCCCAGCCTTCCTGGGTGAACCTGATCTCACCCCTTTCAATGATCTCTGCGATCATTTCGGGCGTTTCTTTCACAAAATCAATGTCTTCGGCATCATGATACAACAAATTAAACCCCGGATCATAAATAGCCACTTCCACTTCATTAATAACTTCGCGATGTTCCAGGTATATGGTTTGCAGGGTTTCAGGCTCAATTCCCGCCCCCAGTAAAACATTGATCCGCGTTATGGCCTCATTACGGAGCTTGTTGTAAAATTCACTCCTGCGGTCGCTGGCCGCTGAAACGAACACAAACAGCGCAAAAAGCAACAGAATACCTCCCGAAATGATCGTAAACAGTAAGGTTAATTTGGATTTGATGCTCATTTCTCTGATTTAGAATGGTTGGGTTGATAATACAAAACCCATACCCGGCCGGATATTAATAGTATTAGCAAGCCACTGATCATCTTCAATAATAAGGATTTTTATGGCTTAATAAAGTATGGAATATCAAAATTATAAAAATTATCACTGCTGTCCGGAAAAAATGCATGATGGCTCTGAAACGCTTGATTTATATCGTTCCCACGGGACATAAAAGATTGGGGGGTTGTTTTTTAGAATGTATCGGGAATTTATCAGTCAGGAGGATATAAAAAGCAACCGGATTACGGCCATCTTCATTTGACATTGATCAGGTAATGGCCGCCTGGATAGAAACCGGATTTTTTTCCGGATCTTTCCAAAAATAAAGCAACGTATTGGCTCATCTTAAATTTCAACAATCAATCCGAAAGTTGCAAAGTGCAGCATGGTAAAGTTGTAAACCGAGCTGATGTCGGCTCCCCCCTCTACCATTCTATAGGCCGCCTTTACCTTCAGGCGTTCATGAACAGGTATTTTGCCTCCCAGGTAGAGGTCAAAAGCTCTTCCGGGACCACCGGCCAAACCGTCACCTTCAAAAAATGCAGCCCAATTGTTAAAATTGTATTCAGCATATACATTCAGCAAAGGAACAAAGCCAAAATCATCCTTATTATCACTTATATCTGCAGTTTCTAAGCGTATATCAGCATCCCGGATTTTGGCCGTAAAACCAATACCCAAAAGCCATTTATCAGAGCTGTAAACATCTCTTCTGTATGTCAGTCTGTAACTGTTAAATTTATAGGATGCATCAATATTCTGACCCTTGAGAAACATTGAATTCTGATACCTGATGTCAAAAGGTGCAGCTCCCTCATAATTTACGCTCAGGGGTGCATACAGCAAAAAGAAATGATTTCTTTCCTTAAAACGATAACCAAGTTTAAAGCTATAATAAAAGACAGGGCCCTGAATGTCAAAATCCTTATACAAATCAAACGCAGTTCCCACTTCGTTTGGGATTTGCACCTCATTATAACTTTGGGCTACCAACCCGCCAGATATATCCAGGCTAAATTGTCCGTAAGTCTGAACGAGTAGTACCGAAAATATAATTGCGATAAATATCCTCTTCATGTGATAAACTATGTTAGGTTAGCTATAAGATGTATAAAGCCTGCTCTTTTCGATTGCGAATAACCTGCTTATTAGTTACAATAAATGTACATCTCGCAAAAATATTAAAAAACATTCAATATCAGACCTCCTGATCCTACCACTGAATTTCAATTAGCTACAACTCTTGTGTCGCAAAATGGTAATGTCGCGATTTATATAAGGGTTTTATAAGCTCCTACCCTGTCCAATCAAAGAAGTTGTGCTGAAAGTAGACTAATTTGATGGCTGCGCAACGATTACAGTAGTATAGCCCCATTCATAGTAATTCCAGTTTGCAAAATTGGCTTCAGAAGCACTACCGCACAAGCCGAATTGATAACTGCCGGGCGAAAGATTCCCTCTTGTTGCGCTTAGCGTAAATGGGATGCGGGTAAATTGCGGTACCCGTAAGTTATAGCTTCCGCCACCTATCGTTGACGGGTTTTCATCGGAGCCGGTGGGCCTGAAGCATACCCATAACGCCAGGCCCATTGCACCACCCTCGGCAGTGCTGCCCATAGCCCTTGAGGAGGTTACGTGAACGATTTGTCCGGCGCCAACGTTCACTGTGACGGTTGGAGCGACAAAGCTTCTGTTATTTGAGAAGCTACCACCATTTGAAGGAACAGGGGGGGCAGATCCCGTTGCAGTTCTCATGTCCACTATGCCCGTTAAACCCTGGGGCCCTTCCGGCCCCATTGGCCCCGGCGATCCGGGAATACCCTGTGGTCCCTCCGGCCCTTCCGGTCCGGGAATCGGATTTCCGGAAGTTTCCGCATAGAGTGCATAAGGTACCGACAAAAACTGTGTAGTACCGATGATGGTGTAATTTGAACCGCCCGCGGGGTCAACTTCTGTTCTGAGAAAAAGCGGACTGTCAGACCAGTCAATATGCGCAAAAACACCATTCTGGACATCACCGGTGCCAATAACGTAGGTGATTAAGCCATTTTGATTGGAAACAACCTCATGTTGTTCAACATACAAAATCACACCGGATGGCGTACCCTGTATGATGCTGACCCTTACAGATACGTCAGCATTTGTAACCAGCTCATTGCCGGCATCCCTGATCACTGCCTGGTGGCTGATACCCTGGGGCGCCTGTGCCGGTAACCCGAGTGCCAATACCAGTCCACATATAAAAAGTAAGGTTATCTTCATAGTCGGTTTGGTTTGGATGATAAGATTGTGTGATGTAGTTTGACCAAAGGTGAATTATCTTTTGATGATGCGTTCGATGCCGAAGGACTCACCGGATTGCACCCTTACCACATACAAACCCGGTTGGTGCCCCTGCAGGCTAAGCTGATAATCGCGTTGTAAGCTGAGATCGTACCGCATAACCACCTCGCCGCGCATACCAATGATTTCAATGGTTACGGACTGGCCAGGCTTATCTGTATGATTCAGTTCAACCGTAAAATCGCCGGAGGTGGGATTTGGATATACCCTAAACAGGGGTTTTTCAGATGGTTCTTCGCCGGGCATGTTCAGCGGTTCCTGGTAGGCTGCGTTCTCCTGTTCGCCGGTCTGCATGGCCACCACAATTGGTTCTTCCACATCGCAGAAAACACCCTCCGGCGAAATCCGCGCATGCAGATGGCCGCCATGCTCCACCCTGGTGCCGGGCAACATCCGTATTCTGTACCCCGCAATCAGATCCACGGAGGTGCCATCCTCCACGACAAAAGTGTCACTGCCCCCTGCAAGGGTAATCGTGTGTGTTGCATCAAAGCACTGGTCTTCGCCCTGGAAAACGTCGGCCGTTGTTAATTGGCGGGTGAGCGGGACATCCGGTTCTTCATGAAAAAAGAAAACCTGCTGCAAGCCGAACTGGATGTTTCCGGTTTCGGCGGTGAAAAACATAAAGTCTGTTTGTCCGGTGGAAAAGCTCAGTGAGCCCCCCGGACCGGTTATTTCACCTCCGGCAGCTACAACCCCCTGCTGTGCATGTGCATGGAAAAGCCCCGCGCAGGCAAGCAAAAGAAAGAAAAAAAGATGTGCTATTTGTGGTATGTTTTGTTTCATAAAAGTTTCTGTAATGATGGGAAAAAGATCAAATTTCTGCAGGCAACCACTTATGTCTGTATGGTCCGCCATTTCACACAACCAACACCCGATAAAAACCTGCAGGTGTTATTTGCGCAACACAAATGTATTAAACGATTTTTTAATATGCAAACATCGAGATGAATTAATCCATTTTACGATGCATAAATAAC
>SKTQ01000220.1 GCA_007122505.1 Bacteroidales bacterium
AAGCGCGATCGTTTAAGCTAAACATTATTGTTTTCCAAAGATACATTAATTGATTTAAGCGAACAAAACATGATGGCTGATGATCGAAACAGCAATATTCTGATTAAGAGATTAAAAAATTAATCCTTAAAACAATATACTTTTGTCAAAATGTTTTCTTATTTTTACACAACAGTATTTCCTAGTTAAATAAATTCATGCGCTTGTCAGTTATGATAAGAATCGAAACCAATTAACTATTTAATTATAAACACAAGTCATATGCAAACAAAACTACTTTTTTCAAACAGGAGCTGTCATCTTCTTTTTTTCCTTGCAGCATTTGTACTTTTTATGATGGTTCCAAATGCAACTCTGCATGCCGACGATCTTGAGATGGCAGAAATCTCTCTTACCAAAACAGCGGATGTTGAACATTTTGAGCAAGCTGGTGATGTAATCAACTATACCCTGTATTTCGAAAACACGGGAAATGTTGTTTTAACAACAGTCATTCTTAGAGATGACCTCACCAACGACGAATGGCAATTTCCATTTTTGGACCCCGGTGACTCAGAATTGGTGACTACCAGCTACACGGTTACCCAGGAAGATGTTGATGCCGGCATGGTAACCAACATGGCAAAGGTTGAAGGTGTTGCACCCTCCGGTAAGAAGGTGGCCGACATAAAAGTGGTCACTGTTACCTTAGACCCTGAGGCAGTTGTTGGTGCCATCCAGATTGCTAAAACTGCTGACCCCCCGACCTTTGGAGGTGCAGGCGATGTAATAACCTACACCATTGTGGTTTACAATGTAGGAAGTCTGCCGCTTACCAATCTTTTCGTGAAAGATGATCTTACACTTGACGAGTGGACACTTCCTGATTTTCCGGTTGGTGCCATGGAAGAATTTACCACATTTTACACCGTAACCCAGGAGGATGTTGATCATGGGTCCATCGAAAACACCGGTAAAGCCGAAGGAATTGATCCCTTCGGAAGAAAGGTTGGTGAGTTATACCGGCTTGTCACAAACATTGATCCGGACTTACCCGATCCAACATTGGAAATAACCAAAAATGCCGATACCCCAACCTACAATCAGGCAGGGCAGGTTATCAATTATACCATTACTGTTACAAATACGGGTTTCTTTACCATTTTCGATATTCATGTTGAAGATGATCTCACACAAGAGTCATGGGATATTGAAGTTCTGGCACCCGGCGAAAGCGAAGTCTTCACAACGTCTTACACGATCACCCAGGAAGATATGGACTATGGCAGTGTAACAAACCACGCCACAACCTCTGGTACCGGATCAGAAGGCACAGAGGTGGATGCAGAGGTTGAAGAAGTGATTTTTGTGGACCAGGATTTGTTTCCCGGAGAAATCAGTATTACCAAAACAACCAATACACCTACCTATGCAGCAGTAGGTACAGTGATTGAGTACCATATCCTGGTTGAAAATACCGGCCAATTTACGCTGACATCAGTCAATATAACTGATGACTTAACAGGTGAAGAATGGTTTATTGAAGTTTTGGCCCCCGGCCAAAGTGAAGTATTCAACACATCTTATACCATTACCCAAAATGATATGGACGTGGGATATGTGACCAATATCGTTGAAGTTACAGCTTTTGACCCACTTGAAAATGAAGTATCAGACAGTGATTCTGTTACTGTTAATGCAGTTAATCTGAACGCATCACTGGATGTCTCCATAACGGCAAATCCCTCCTCGTTTGATGCCGTTGGTGACGTGATCAGCTTCGAGGTTGTTGTGCTGAACAACGGTAACCTTACGCTTAACGATATCGATGTGATGATGGTTATCGGTGGCAATTGGTTTATCTCACTGTTAGCACCCGGCGCAAGCGACTCATTTACAACATCATACACGATTACACAGCAGGACATGGATATGGGTTCTGTGTTTAATTATGCGGAAGCCAACGGCTTTTCATCACATGGTGACACTGTCTTCGGAAGCGCGGAAGTCGTTGTAAATGCTTCGGAAAGAATAGCTGATTTTGCCTTTTCCTTTACGGCCAATCCAACCGTATATGTTAAGGAACGAGATGTTATACAGTTTTCTATTGAGATTGAAAACACCGGAAATTTAACAATCATTGATGTTGATATTGAAGAAGAATTGACCGGAGGCAATTGGTTTATTCCTGTTTTAAGTCCGGGTGAAAACGAAAGTTATTCAGTCAGCCATACAGTTAGTCTTTCCGATGTTGACAGAGGACATATTAATAACAGGGTGTCCTTTAACGGCTTCGATCCTGATGGCAATCCGCTGTCTGATATCATTGAATTATCCGTGAATTTCATGAGAGTTCCCGGAGGTCTCACACCCGGCACAGGGTTTGACGAAGTGTTTTATATTGATGGGCTTCAGTATTATCCGCAAAACACCCTTCGAATATATAACCGACAGGGGACCCTTGTTTATGAGGCATCCCCATACCAAAACGACTGGGATGGTATTCCAAACCGGGGAAGGATTATTACCGAGTCCGACGGAAGATTACCGGCAGGGACATATTTTTACTACCTGCAGCTGGAACCCGGTGAAGAGCCATTCTCAGGCTACATTTATTTCATTAAATAATCCAATAAAACTATTGTCATGAATTTAAACATACTTGCCATGAAACATGTCAGCATCATATTGTTTCTCTTGCTTTTTCTGATGCCGGGCCAATCTAAGGCCCAGCAAGAACCCATGTTTGGCCAATACATGTTCAACGTATCGGTTATAAACCCTGCCCAAGCCGGTGGAAACAATGCAAACCAATGGGGTGTACTTAGCAGACATCAGTGGTTGGGAGTAGATGGTGCCCCTGAAACACAAACTGTATTTGCCAATTTCCGTTTACCACGGCGCTTAGGAATGTCTGTAGGGATCCATCATGACAGGTTAGGGCCTGAGGTGCATTTACAGCTTCAAACAGACCTTGCCTACCACGCAAGAATATCCGACAATTTCAATATCTCCGCGGGTGTCAGGTTAGTGGGTTCACATCTGAGAGCTAATCTGACTGATGTTCCGAATGTTGATCCAAACAACCCAATTTTTAACGATGACCTGTCAAGCGGGCTAATGTTCAATGCTGGCGCAGGCCTTCTTGCTTACAGCGATAAAGCCTTTTTTGGTGTTTCTGTTCCCAAAGTGTTCAGGACACAGATGACCGTCAGCGATTCTGACTTCCGAAAAAAACAGGCTACTCATATGTTTGCTTATGCCGGTCTGAATATTGACCTGTCGGACGAATTCCTGTTTATCCCGTCAACCATGTTCAGATATGTGGATGATACACCCATACAGCTTGATCTAAATACAGTTTTCAGTTTCCGTAACACGCTTGATTTCGGGCCAATGATCCGAACCAACTTTACTGATGCAAATGACTGGTTCGACGCAGTCGGATTCCTCATTGGAATTCAATTTCTTGAAAAATGGTATTTCGGATACATGTACGAATATCCTTTGAGTGACATTCAGAATCTGACAAAACAAACCCATGAAGTTACCCTTAGGTTCTCATGGGATACAGTTCGCGAAACGTTCATCAGGTCACCGAGATTTTTCCTGTAGTCGGAATTCAAATTTTAAAAAATATACCCATGAAACGAATTTATACAAGCATAATCATATTGTTTGCCATGGTACTGATGGTGATTCAACCATCCGCAATGGCGCAAAGGAACACGATACCCGAACACCTTGTAGGCGTTGATCTGCAGTCGCTTCAGAAACTGTACCAGGAAAAGATGGAAATGGAGCCGGATTCCATGCTGGGACTGTATGCAGACCTCCTGTTTTTCAAAGGCGACCTGGAAGAATCTCTGCGAATGTACAGAAAGGCAGACTCCCTGGATCTGCCATTGAGCACAGCTCAGCAACGAAATTTTTCCCATGTCGCCAAACGTCTGGGTCAAACTTCCCCATTCGATCAGCAAACAGGATATTTTTCTGAAGGATGGCAGCCATTGTTGCGGATCAATGAGCATTGCATCAATTCTAACAGTGAGGATTTTGCACCGTTCGTATGGCAGGATTTGATATTTATCACTTCTTCAAGAGCCGACACCAAAAAACGGCAGCGAAACAAATATGCATTTACCCGCAATGCATTCCTGAATATTTATGCTTTTGACGCCAATTGCAACAGACGAGAAAAAGACTTCCTGCCGCGCGACCTTAACACCAGTCTGCACGACGGCCCCATGGCTATCGCTAAGGACACATCACTGGTAGTAATAACAAGAAATTTCACTCAACCAAACGAGCAGGGTCTGCAGAATCTCTATCTCGCCTATTATGTAAAAGAAAACGGAGAGTGGGGTGAAGAGCAAATGTTTCCATTCAGCGATCCGGATCATTCCATGCAACATCCTTTCTTTGATGATAACAACAGTATACTGTACTTTTCATCGGACAGGCCCGGAGGGCAAGGAGGATTCGATCTGTATAAAACCAGATGGGATGGAGAGAACTGGAGTGACCCAGAAAATCTCGGACCTGAAATTAACTCCGTATATGATGAAGTGTTTCCGTCATTATCTCCCGACGGGCACCTCTTCTATGCAAGCAACCATATTGAAACAAATGGTGGACTCAGCATCGTTCTCTTCAAAGACAACACCCGCTTCTTGCTACCCGAACCTTTCAACACAATGTATGACGACTTCGCCATTACATTTCTTGATGAAGCATCCGGCTACATTTCCTCAAACAGAGGGCTAGACGCTTTCAATGATAACATTTTTCATTTTGATATGCGTCCGATACCATTTGTTCTGCGTATCGTGGATCCGGAAACAGGGCAACCGATCGCGGGCATGAATGTATCGTTCCAAACAGCAGATCCGGCAATCGAAGGAACAGCGGTGACTTCAGAAAGCGGTGAGGTGACTCTTTTTGAAGCATATGAGCAGCCTTTGCCAATAAAACTTACGCTAACAAAAGGAGGCTATCTGCCTGTAGAAGAAGAAATTTTGGCTTTCAACCGGGAAGACGAGCGCTGGAT
>SKTQ01000265.1 GCA_007122505.1 Bacteroidales bacterium
AAAGAAAGGCTACATTATACATTCGCAGCAGCTAAGAGAGGATTTGCGGTGTTAAGCGGAACGCCCTGAAGGGCAAATTAATTCAGCCCAGTGGCAACGCCCTGGGTAAATGCCGGCAACATCCCACCAGCGCCCTGAAGGGCAGCTTATGCCCGCGGATAAAATACCGCATCTGAGTATATCCGCGCTCACCGCAGGCAATCCGTGTTATCCGTGTTCCTTGCTGTCATTTATGGTCATTGGCATTTAAAATATTTATTTCCTTAATGATGATTTTTTTTAACCACAAAGACACGAAGGACGCAAAGATTTCACAAAGGAAATGCACATTCGCCAAAAAGCCATCCTGTATCATTATCGGAATCTTTACATAAATAATTCCCTCTTCTTATGCAACTTGGTTAGAAAGCCACCGGCTGAAAGCCCTTCCGGTTAATGATCCGGGCACTGTCGCCCGTGGCACGGATCACAAACAAACCTTTGTTCTCCGCCATTTTCTCGCTGCCGGCACTGGCTTTCAGATAGGCCATGGCCCCATAGATGACTGCATCTCCAAAGCGAGGCATCCAGGTCTTGATGTTTCGCAGCTTGCCAAGGTAATGCTGAACATCATCGGGCCGGAGCGTGGTTTTCACCTCCACAAAAACCACCGCAGGACCGTTTTCAGCAATGATATCGAATTCGTAACTGGTCCCCCGGTAATTGCCTTTGTAGTTTTCGATGATGTTTTGCACAGGAATGCCACGATCATTGAGAAGCCGGATAAGATCACCCTCCACCAGCGATTCAACCAGCCTGCCCCATTGGGAAGTGAACAGGTTCTGCAATCTTCTCATTTCTTTTTTATGCTCCCTGTTGAACTTTTCCTGCTCACTCATGAATTCACGGAACCACTTTTCTGTTTCCAGGAATTCTTTGCGCCTCTCGTCAGACTGTTTCCGCCTTTCTTCAGCCTGCTTCCGCCTTTCTTTCGAATCTTCCTCCCATTCCTTTTTGTGTTCCCTCATTTCTCTCAACATGAACCACAACTCGTTAAAGGTCATTGGTTGATATTTTGGAAAATCCGGTTCCCTGAATTCACCCTGCACATGGCGAGGTATCCTGTACTTCTTAGGCTTTTTCATGATCATGCATTTTATTTCTGCAAATATACTATTTTATACTTTTTATAATCATTTTTTTTATTCATATTGAATAATAAACGGTCGTATTTTACAGTTAAACGGTATAAAAATGCCGTGCCCGGTGCAAAAACCAATTGGTTGCACCGGGCACGGCAAAATAACTATGTACGAACGGCGAATGATTCTTAAAATGAATGTCGCCCGTTTACAGGTTTAGTTCAGATGCTGTTTTACCACTTCCATCACTTCAGGCAGATCCATACCCAGATCTTTCAGATGTTCGGGTGTAGGTATTCCGTCTGACGTCCAGCCACGACGTTTGTACACGGCATCAATCAGTTGTTCATAACGGTCTTCGCGATATTTGCGGAGAGCAGCCATTTTTTCCTCCGTGCTCTTTCCTTCCGGATCGAATCCCACATCTTCCTTCAGCTGCTTGTCGTAACGATCGGCACGTGATTCGTATTCTTCAACGGTTACGGGGCCTGCAGCCCGATAGGGTTGTGCATCATGGATACGCTTACCATAGCCTCTACGAAGGTTGAATACCCGCTGGAAGTTATAAACACGCTCACTCTGACGGATCAGCTCCTCCTTGTCAAAAGGCTTGCCGGTAACACCTTCGTAGATGGCCACATAATTATCCACATGCTCGGGAATTTTGTGGGGTTCATCCGCTTCGGCGTTGCTCTCCGGCACCACGTCGTTCCAGCAAAGCTTGCAAAGCCCCTGCAAACCGAACCAGGTACGGAACATAGGCATATAATGCAAAGCATCCGCCTTGTCTTCAAAACTGGGCAGCTGGTTGTTTACCATATCCATAAAGATCAGCCAGGCCTCATCGTGCTGCGGACCTTTGTTTGTCATGGCATAACCACCCTGCTGTGCCAGTGATTCTTTCGACACATACTGGGAATATTCCAATCCTTTGTTTTCCATGCCAATGTCCTGGAGAAACTGCGGGTCGCCCCAACCTTTCTCAATGAACATTTCTTTCATCTTACGCACACCGAGGCCGGCAACTTTTCCAAAACCCTCGCCACGGGCAAGCTGGTGCAACAGCTCCAGGGAGTCTTCCTCGCTGCCAAACATCAGGTCCAGCCCACCAGTACGTTCCTTGTTCAGGATGCCGTTTTCGTAACATTCCATGATAAACGCTACAATTGTACCCCAGGTGATGGTACAGATGCCGTAAGTGTCGCAATAAAAGTTGGCTTCAATGATGTATTCGGGGTTAAAAATGCCCAGGTTGGCACCCAGTCCGGCCGCATTTTCATATTCCGGGCCGTCAACAATCACTTTCTGACCCTGGTATGGTCCGGTTTTCAGCGCAAAATCATCCACACCTTTTGCGCACGACATATTGCAGCCTATCCAGCAACCGTCAAATACGCCCTGTGTAAAATACTTATCACGAAAAATATCCGAGTGGATTTTGTCGCCATCCTTATGGCTGCCATACTTGAAATTATGCACCGGAAGCAGGTCATAATCCTGCATCACATTTACGATATTGGCTGTACCTTTTTTGCGCATCTGGCACTGATGGTCATCCAGTTCACGCATTTCACGGTTGAAACGCTTGCCCCGCTCCCTGATCTTCTCCATATCGGCCACATTGTTCAGGTTGCCTTTCACCCCTTCAATGCGGGAAACAATCGCCTTGATCTTCTTGTCACGCATCACGGTTCCGAGACCACCGCGACCGGCCTGCTTCAAACGGATTTTCTTACGCTTCACATCGTAGAAAGTGAAGTTGATCATACCTATCAGCGACTTTTCAGCAGCGGCACCTGTGGAAACAATGCCGATGTTTTTGTAATCATTCTCATCCCGGGCAAACATTTCGGTAAGCTCCTCTACCAGTATATGTGAATCAACCGACAAACCGGGATCCTCAAAAATCTCAATCCTGTCTTCCTTGCCGTCGATGTAAATGATCACGTCTTTTTCTGCCTTTCCCTGCAATTCCAGGGCATCATAACCGGAAAACTTTAAAAACGGACCAAAGAAACCACCCACATTGGAGTCCATCACAGAATCGGTTTGCGGCGAAATCGACACCAGCAACGATTTTCCGGCGCCGGAATACTGGGTAATCCCTGAAACAGGCCCAGGTGCAATGATCAGTTCATTCTCCGGATCATTCCAACGGGTGTCGGGCCTGGTGGCATCCCACAAAAGACGCAGACCATATCCTTTGCCGCCAATAAATTTTTCTTTCATCAGAGCCGGCACATCTTTTTCCTTCAGCTCATTGGTGCCCACATTGATGTAAAGAATCTTATCCGTATAACCTCTGTGTAAAGGTGTTTTCTGATAAGACAGCTCCTTCAGGATTTTTCTTTTCGATTTTAACTCCGTAATGCTCATATATAGTTTCTCCCTTAATTTATTTTGAGGTCATGCCCGTAAAAAGGACCGGGGTAAAGATGAATGGCTTCACATTTGCACAAATCATTGATTTTCTTCATGATCATAACAAAAACCAAACATTATCTCCCATATACCTGCTTTCCCGGAAAAGCCCCCAAAGGTTATCAATGAACAAGTTTTTCTTAACGTGCACAAAACTACAAAATTAAAACAATCCAAACAGGAAAATAAGTCATGAATTGTTTATTTATTAACAACTTTCCTGTCGAGGATTTTTACTGGTTGGCATAACATTAACATTCATTGAAATAATTAACATTTGGGGATGCAATCACAACAACAATTTATCGTTACCTTTGCGAAAGCCTTAACCATAGGGTGAAAGCTTGATTTTTTTCCTGTTTCACTCATCAAACGGGAAAAAAGGTAATTTATATTGATTATAAATAATTTCGCTGTTTTTTTTATGTCGCGTCGTTACGGTTTTTTTATTCTTTCCATCATTATTGGATTGCTTTTTATTCGATTTTTTACCTTTTCAGGAACGTTGACCGATGTCGGTGAGTCCTTTGATGAAGCTTTCAGATCGCAATACGGAATCTATGCCCTCACCATTCCGGATCAGCTGAATTTTGCGGGTGAGCCTGTGCCGACAGATCAAATCAGCATACGGGAAAGACTGGACAGGGAGCTGCTGGTAAATACTTACTGGCAATCATCCACCCTGCTGTTTTTCAAGCGGGCAAACCGCTGGTTCCCCGTCATAGAGCCTATCCTGGCGAAACACGGTGTGCCCGACGATTTCAAATATATGGCACTTATTGAAAGCGGCCTGATGAACGTGATATCACCTGCCGGCGCCACAGGCTTTTGGCAGATCATGCAAGGCACCGGAAGGGACCTTGGCCTGGAGATCAATGATTTTGTGGACGAACGCTATCACGTGGAAAAATCAACTGCTGCCGCCTGTGCATACCTCATTGATGCCAAAGAGCGTTACGGCTCGTGGACAATGGCCGCAGCGGCCTATAATATCGGAAACAGCCGCCTGCAACGCATCATCAATAACCAGCGCACGGATAACTATTACGATCTCTTTCTCAATGAAGAAACCAGCCGGTATATGTTCAGGATACTGGCCGTGAAAACCATTTTTGAAAACCCGCAGGCCAGTGGTTTTCATTTTCGTTACGAAGACCTGTATCCCCCGCAAACATATTACACGGTGCTGGTGGATACACCCATCAGCGACCTGGTGGATTTCGCCTTCACACACAACACCTCCTATAAAAAACTACGCGAACTCAACCCCTGGATAAGAACCTATGAACTACCCAACCCAAGGGGCAAAGCCTATGAAATTAAACTGCCCGTGAATTAATACCGGATTCAATCCTTTGCGGCCTTTGCGTGATTTAACCTTTGCGGTTTTTGCGAGGAATAAAATGTTTCACGCAAAAAGCGCAAAAATAATTTAAAGAACGCAAAAATCGATGCGCAAATGAGGGGGTAGCGTTTGT
>SKTQ01000113.1 GCA_007122505.1 Bacteroidales bacterium
GAGATTTACCAGTCAGCATGCGACGGTTGAAAGCGGCACATCATACAACATCACATTTTGGGTAAAAGGTCAGGGCGATATTCGTACAGGCTTGTTTGATGACAGGGATACCGGTTTTGGATATGCTCCCTACAACGCTTACATCAATGTAAACAGTGACAGTTGGAGCGAATACAGCCAGGTGGTAACAGCAGCCAACAGTTCGGAAATAGCTGAATTTATTTTTTCTATGAGAAATACGAACGAAGGAATGAACCACTTGTTGCTTGACCACGTGTCAGTGGAAGTGTTGAGCGACGATCCTGAGGAAGTGGCTAGTATCGCTGAATTACGTGCGGGGCAAATGGGCGCGTCTTACACGCTTACCGGTGAAGCCATTCTCACATTCCAGATGAGCCACCGGAACCAAAAATACATCCAGGACGATACGGCTGGAATACTTATTGACGATAACAGCGGAATCATCACAACTTCATACAACCGCTATGACGGTATTACAGGAATAACCGGAACACTGACGGCGCACAACCAGATGCTGCAGTTTATTCCTGCAGAAGATCCGGGACCTGCTTCATCAACCAACAATGAGGTTGTTCCCCTGAGCGTTTCTCTCGGTGATGTGAGCACGGATCACCAGGCAAGACTGATCACCATTGCCGAACCCATCTATTTCGAAGATGCCGGTATGGTGTTTGCCACCGGAACAAATTATGACATTTACAACAATTTCGACGACTACGGGGTTTTCAGAACTTTATTTTTTGAAGCTGACTATATTGGCAACACGATACCCGGAGAACCCATCCTGTTGACTGCCCTGGTATCTCAATTTATGGAAACCATACAGCTTACCGCGCGGGATTCGGATGATATGGAAATATTTGTAAATGTGGTTGACACGGATTCTGAAGAGTTTATATTGTATCCCAACCCTTTCCGGGATGAAATCCACGTTGAAACCAACAAATTGATAAATGAAGTTGTTGTTTTCAGTACTACCGGACAAAAGCTCATGGAAAAAGCTCCGGCAGGAAGCCAGGTAACAGTTAGGTCGGATCATTTACAACCGGGGCTTTACATTATTTCCATCCGGTTTGAAGATGGTACCTTCATCAATAAAAAAATAATGAAACGCTAAATATGTTGAGACCAATTGAAGCTTAACTTTGTGCCTGCCTCCCTATCAAAGGAGGCAGGTTTTTTTGACCCGGTTGCACAGAACGCATATGGAATGGCGACTTGCTCCCCTTGTCGTCAACGAACCATAAAGCCGTCTCCGGTTGCTAAATTTTTTGTAATTTCACGCTCTTTATTTTGGAGACACCAATGAGCTATTTCAAGTGGATTATTTCAACGGTGTTTAATTTAAAACATTAAAATTGAGATAAATGGAAATGCTACCTGAAGTTTTAGTAAATGTATCAAAGGGTACCCGAAGCAAGAACGCAGGTTTTGAATATTTTACCATTTGACATTTTCACATCTCGCCTTAACAAAACAAAACGATAAACAAATGAAACAAAAACTCAGTCCGGACTATTTATTTGAAGTGAGTTGGGAAGTTTGCAACAAAATGAGTGATTTGCATACTCTTCTCAGTACAAAAACACCATATCTTACCGACCATCTGAAGGATAAATATATTTGTATAGGCCCTGATGTTTGGAAGGAAACGCACAGGCATCCGGAATTTGTGGAAGACCCTGAAATTTTCAGGTCCTGGCGGGAGCATGCGGCCCAAAACAATATCCATGTTCGCATTGGCAGGTGGCAGGTTCAGGGTGAACCCATTGCCATTCTGGTTGACTTTACACCATTATTCGGACAAAAAGATAAAATTTTTACCGATTATTGGTTGAAGTTTGGCTTGAACTCTCTGAGTGGTCAATGGGATTACACCGAACCTGCGATGTTTGGATACGCTGCAGGACAGGTAATTGAAAGTTTTTACCAGTTTCATCTTACTGCCCATGACCGTTTGGTGGCGCATTTTCATAACTGGCGGACCGGTACGGGTGTACTGTATGTAAACGACAACATACCGCAGGCAGGAACTGTGTTTACCATAGAGGAAAGCATCCTGACAAAGACATTGAGGAGGATGGAGAAGAATTTACCGGCTCCCATTGACCAGGTAGACGCGGGTGTATTGGTCAACGAATTGGATATTGTATCAAAACACAGTCTTGAGCAAGCAGCTGCCGTGCATGCAGATCTTTTTACGGTTCTCACTGAAGAAGCAGCCGAAGAATGCCAGTGGATTCTTGATGAAAAACCGGGCTTGATCACCCCGGCAGCAATAAATTTAGCTGGTGACAGTGATGCGGACAGACAAGATGCAGGCTGGGGCGAACAAATTTCGTCATATTTTACGGCATACGCCAAAGTATTGGGAAATGCCTCTGACCGTTACGATTTATACAAGGACAAGAAACAACCGGTTCGCGTTGTATCCATGCCTCCCATAGAAAGCATGCGCCCGAAGTGGAAAAAAGTGACCATTGAACTCAAAGTACCAAAGGCCTTGAAATCATTGCCGGAAATTGCCCGAAATATTTGGTGGACATGGAACTATGAAGCCCTGGAACTTTTCCGGGAAATTGATCCGGAGCTTTGGAAGGCCTGCGAAAAGAATCCGGTTATTCTCATGGAAAATCTTTCCATGGAGCATTATGAGCGAATGCTCAATGATACCTCTTTCATAAAGCAATATGAAAAGGTCGTAAAGAATTTCCATCAATACATGGAAGAAGGCAAGCAGAAAAAAACCAAAAAGATTGCCTATTATTCCATGGAATACGGCTTAAGTGAGCATATCAAAATATATTCCGGGGGGTTGGGTGTTCTGGCAGGTGATTTTCTGAAACAGGCCAGTGATGATAATGTGGACATGATCGGGATCGGCCTGCTATACCGTTACGGTTATTTTACGCAGAGTCTTTCGGTCCATGGAGAGCAGTTGGATACTTATCATCCGCACGATTTTATCAAAATGTTTGCCACGCCTGTTCGTGACGAGAATGGTGAAAGAATAAAGATCAGTATTGCGTTTCCGGGACGTACACTGCATGCGAGGGTATGGAAAATTGATGTTGGCAGAATCCCATTGTATTTGCTTGACACTGATATTTCTGAAAACCAAAGTTTTGACCGTTTTGTTACCCATCAGCTTTATGGCGGTGACTGGGAGAACCGTTTCAAGCAGGAGTTCTTACTGGGTATTGGTGGTATTCGTATTTTGGATGCACTGGGCATCAAACCCGATGTTTACCATTGCAATGAAGGCCATGCAGCTTTTACAGGCCTAGAAAGGCTTCGCAAATATGTACAGGAGGATAACCTGAGTTTCCATGAAGCATTGGAAGTGGTTAGGGCATCCAGCCTATTTACCACACATACACCGGTTCCGGCCGGTCACGATTTTTTCAGCGAAGATATGCTGCGTACCTATATGCCCCATTATGCCGACAGGCTGGGCATAAGCTGGGAAACGTTCATGGGACTGGGCAAAATGAACCCCAACGATCCGCAAGAAGATTACTCCATGAGTGTCCTGGCGGCAAAACTGGCAAAATTCGTAAATGGGGTCAGTAAAATACATGGGGCAGTATCCCGAAATATGTTTAAGGAACTATACCCAGGATTTTTCCCTGAAGAATTGCACCTGAGCCATGTTACTAACGGCGTGCACTTTGGGACGTGGACAGCGAAAGAATGGCAGCAGCTTTACAGGAAAACTTTTGGCGACAACTACCTGCAGGATGTATCCAATCCGGAAGCGTGGCAAAAGATCATGCAGGTGCCGGATGAAGAGATCTGGGCCTTACGCAACAAAAAACGGAAGCAATTGCTGGAATATATCAATGACCGGCTCCTAAGTAACCTGGCACGCAGGCAGGAAACTCCCCGCAAGATATACCAGCTTATGGAAGCAGTGAGTGAAAACACACTCACCATCGGGTTTGCAAGGCGATTTGCCACTTACAAGAGGGCCCGCCTGCTCTTTAATGACATTGACCGTCTGGCTAAAATTGTCAACAATCCTGACATGCCCGTCCAGTTTGTTTATGCTGGTAAGGCTCACCCTGCCGACAAGGCCGGGCAGGATCTCATTAAACACATACTGGAGATTAGTCGTAGAAAGGAGTTTCTGGGTAAAATTATCTTTCTTGAGGATTACGACATGGAGCTGGGACGCGAGCTTGTAAAAGGAGTCGATATTTGGTTGAATACCCCTACCCGTCCCATGGAAGCATCAGGAACCAGCGGTCAAAAAGCCGTTTTGAACGGTATCATGAATTTCAGTGTATTGGACGGCTGGTGGGCTGAAGGCTATACAGAAGAAGCGGGTTGGAAGCTGAAAGAAGAGAAAACTTTTGAAAACCAGGAGTTTCAGGATGAGTTGGATGCAGAAACCGTATACAATATCCTGGAAGCGGAAATCGCACCAATGTTTTACACCCGCAACGAGGAAAACATACCGGAAGAGTGGGTGCGCTGGACCAAAAACTGCATAGCCCGCATTGCGCCCCACTATACCAATAAGCGTATGATGGATGATTATTTCCGCTTGTTTTACAACAAACTTTTTGACTCCTCACGAAAGTTTGAGGAAAATGATTATCAGTTGGCAAGGGCGATGGTTCATTGGAAAAACAAGGTAATCCAGGCCTGGGACAATATTGAGGTTGTGGATAAAAAACTTATCAGCAATTCCGGCAAGAGGCTTTTGCTGGGTGATTTGTTTGTCGCTGAATTGAAGTTGAATGTGGGAGACCTGAAATCCAGTGACTTCGGAGTTGAAGTTGTGTTTGGACAAAAGTCGCCGGATGGCAGCAGGGAGATGGTATCTGTGTATGAGATGGAGCAGATCAAAACGCAGAAGAATGAGGTGACGTTCCGGTGTGAAGTGCCGGCTAAGCGAACGGGCTCATTTAATTATGCTTTCCGCATGTTTCCCAAGCATCCTGAATTGGCGCACCGGCAGGATTTCAGCCTGATCAAATGGATTTAA
>SKTQ01000079.1 GCA_007122505.1 Bacteroidales bacterium
ATCACCTCTGCCATCAGGAAATAGCCTGTATTGTTGTAATTGTAACTTCCTCCGGGTGTGTTTTGCAATTTCGGCTGGCGCTGTATCAGTGGGATGATCTCATCATAGGATACATAATCGCCCAGCATGCGGCCACTCATCACGATTGAGTTCAGGTATTCACGGTAACCACTCGTATGGGATATCAGGTGCCATATCCGCACGGTATCTCCAAGGTCAGGAAGCTCCGGAATGTGATCGCGGATGTCGTCGTCTAACGACAGCAGGCCTTCTTCTTCGAGTAATCCGATGGCAAAAGACGTAAACTGCTTGGAAGTAGAGCCAATGTTTGTAGGTGTTCCCGGCTGAAATGGAACGCCATGTGACAGGTTGGCCATACCAAAGCCGCGCCGGTAAATAATTTCTCCATCGCGCATTACAAGGATAGCGCCGCCCGGGGTTTCCGCATTGTCGTATTCACGGATCAGTTCATCCACCTTCTGCGAAGGGGTGAGTGCCTGTTCGTGACCCGG
The DNA here is from genome assembly GCA_007122505.1 of Bacteroidales bacterium. Classification (GTDB taxonomy): domain Bacteria; phylum Bacteroidota; class Bacteroidia; order Bacteroidales; family UBA7960; genus PUPG01. The sequence continues at coordinate 513 of SKTQ01000079.1, forward strand.
CATGGAGTAAACATTCATGCCCGTGAACAGTGCCATGCACAGCCACAGCATTGCAGGAAAAATACTTGTCTTTTTCATTGTTTTGTGTTGATGGTTAATAAAACGGGATGTTAATTTATTGATTGTGTTAATTTTTGTGATGAACATGGATATTTAAAATTTCAGGGTTCAATAGCATAGACAAAAAATAATTTTATCAAATTTTTCGCCAAGTTACTTATTGTTCTGATAATAATGATTTTAAGAAAAAACTACTGATCGTATATATTCTCGCAGTGTGCGTTTACGGTCACTTGCGTACGAAAATGAACTCGAAACAGGTTTCGAAAGCAACCATAGCGTCATTCAACATGTTTTGTGACTGCAGTTAGCAAGAAACCAAGTTTTGTTCGTGTGGCAGATCTTTTTCTTCAAACAATTACCGGAATTTTTTCTGACCTTTGCAACGGAACCCCGTTGTCTTTAATTTGCAACATAAAAGCCATGAATCAACTTCAAATCAATATCTCAGAATTGCTGGGTGTCAGCCCCTGGGTGACGACCTATGTGTTTGTGCCATTGTTTATTATTCTGATGGCCTCACTAATCACGAAAGTTTTCAGGATCATCACGCACCGGTATTTCGAAAGAAGTTCTTCAGTGCTTCATGTTGATCCGACAAGGTACCGTTTTTTTAAGAATGCGGTAAGCTTTATCATCTTTTTAATTGCCCTGATCATTATCTTTTATACCATACCCGAATTGCGATCATTGGGAGTGACCATTTTTGCCGGAGCCGGGATACTGGCTATCATTATTGGTTTTGCATCCCAGGCTGCTTTTGCCAATATTATTTCAGGAATATTCATTGTAACGTCCAAACCCTTTCGGGTGGGTGATTATATAAAGATCAGCGAAGAGTTTTTTGGCACGGTGGAAGATATCACGCTAAGGCATACAGTGATCAGAAACAACGAAAACAGACGAATTATAATTCCGAATGCAGTGATCAATAATCAAACCATCATCAACAGCAATATTATTGATGAAAAGGTGTGCAGCCTTGTTGAATTAGGAATCAGTTATGACAGCAGCATCGACCTGGCAATCAAAATAATCCGTGAGGAGGTTTTGAAGCACCCTTTGTTTCTTGACAATCGCAATGAGGAACAAATCGCGCTGAACGAACACCCGGTGGCTGTCCGTGTGATGGGGTTCACAGATTCTTCGGTTAAACTACGCGCCTATGCTTGGGCGGCAACCTCTTTTGATGCTTTTGTGATGCGCACCGATTTATACAAAATCATCAAGGAAAGGTTCGACCGCGAAGGTGTTGAAATTCCATTCCCTTACCGTACCATCATCATGAAAAACACGGAAGGAAAGGCATAATTCCTTAATTTTGGTCAGTATGCATCTCTTGCAGTAACTTTTTTACCCGGAACATCACTTCTGTACGTATGCTCTCCACGCGATTTTTGGAAGCGAAGTTGTCAATCCAGTAACTTACCATGACATCAACCTTCCCGGCAGTAATTCCGCTTATTTCAACGGTGGTTTTTCTCCGCCTTTTCAGGATGCCCTCCACCTCGCTTACCGATTCCCGGATACGCTTCATATGCTCTTTGTAGTTTGAACCCTCCGGCAATGACACCGTCAGGTCATAGCGCAGAAAACCATCGACTGTATAATTGATCAATGGATTTTTGATGATATTGGCATTGGGGATGAAAATATCTTTGCCATCGGGTGTTTTTATTTGTGTATCGCGGATGCTTAACATAACAACCCTGCCTTTTACAGCACCGCTTTCAATAAAATCCCCAACACGAAAAGGCCGTTTAAAAGCCATGAGAATACCGGCAAGGAAATTTTCACCGATATCTCGCAAGGCAAAACCAATGATAAAAGCGGTAATTCCGGCACCTGCCAGAATGCTGGCCGTAATGCCACCAAAACCCATCACCTTAAAAGCAAACAACAGCCCGATGATAAAAATCACAGACCGGATCATCGTAGCAAGGAAATTTGCCAGCAAGGGGTCTTCCATCTGTTTTTTGAGCTTTCTGTCGCTGATGCGCCTGATCTGCCTGGCAATAAACCAGGAAGCCAGCAGAATAATGAGGGCAATGAGGAGCTTAGGCGTAATTACAACGATTGCGTCATAATATTGCAGCATCTCTTCACGGATATCCTGAATAAACCTGTTCATCTTTGGATGTATTGATGGACATTCTATGTTATTTGCTGATAGAGTTTTGCGAAATAAAAACTCCGGGCTACGCTAATCTTACCCGTTTAGGAAATGCGGTATATCTCCATGATCTGGTGGAGTATTTTGTCAAAGTCTATTTCCAGATCAATCAGCTTTCCCGTTCTGATGTCAAAAACCCAACCATGAACTTTTACACTTCTTTCCTTGAATGCTTTTTGGATAACTGCTGTTTTAATGACATTAACACATTGCTCCTGAACATTCAATTCCACGAGCCGCTTGTATTTTTTTTCTTCGTCTTCAATCGTATTCAGTTCTTCATGGTGCAGCCTGTAAACATCGCGGATATTGCGCAACCAGGGATTCAATAGCCCTAAGTCGGCTTGCTGCATGGCCGCCTTTACTCCACCACAGTAATAATGACCACATACCACAACATGTTGAACCTTGAGGTAGCGTACCGCGTAATTGATCACCGACATCACATTGAGATCGGTATTGGGTACCATATTGGCAATGTTTCTGTGCACAAATACCTCCCCGGGGGCAAGCCCCATCAGTTCTTCAGCCGACACGCGGCTGTCGGAACAACCGATATAAAGAATTCCGGGCTGCTGTCCTTCCGACAGTTTTTCAAAATATGCCGGATCATGTTGCAACTTGCGTTGAATCCAGCTTTGGTTGTTTTCAAAAATCTTTTTTAAGTCCATCTGCAGTGATTGTGGTTTCGTTTGAAAGATTTGCTAACCAAAAATACAGAAAATTGATGAATCTGAATCGTAGATCATGGTGAACCATCCAATTGTTTTTACTGTTTAATGTGAAACACACATCCCGTGATACGCCTATGATTTGGTTTATTGATACACAGGGGTGTGATTGGGGGAGATGAGAGGACGAAGGAGAGAGGGGGAGAAAGTAAGAAGTAAGCAGTAGAAAGTAGGGACAGGGCTTGACCTGTCCATGTTTTGCGGGCTTTGCGTGAAACATTTTATTCCTCGCAAAGGCCGCAAAGGTTAAATCACGCAAAAATCGCAAAGGATCGTCATTTGTACATTTGTACATTTGCACATTGATACATTGATAAATTTACACATTGTTTTGCGTGCTCTGCGTCTTTGCGGTGAAAAAATCAACCACAAAGAACTAAATAATAAACAATTACAAAAATATTTACCTTATAGAACCCAAAAAACCTTAGTAGAAATGAATGTACCCCCTCTCCATACAAACCTTATTACCTTATTGGGGTGGGTTTAAATAAATGTCTGTTAATAAGGTAATAAGGTATATGTTTCAGTGGGTATCTCTGTTTTCTACTAAGGTTAAGAGAAGAAAAGAATAAGGTTTTTATTGTTGCGTGTTGTATTGAAATCATAATGATTTGATAATCAGAAACTAATAAAATTATAACCACATGAAAATGAAATCATTTATACTGATACTTTTTTTGATCACGATCATCGGTTTGGGTGAAACACACGCACAATATGGCAGCTCCATTGAATCATTTGAATTGCGGCGGCAGGAGATCAACCAGTCGGCCATGCTTGTGCTGGGTTCGTGGGCACTTGGCAATCTGCTGGTTGGCGGCTACGGCCACTTTACAACTTCCGGTCAAACCAGGGATTTCCATCAGTTTAATGTGATGTGGAATGTGGTAAATCTCGGAATTGCCGCTTACGGCTATTATAATGCCGTCGGCGTGGATGCATCCGGAATGACAGGCCTTGACGTTTTACGAGAGCATAACACTTTGCAGAATATCCTGCTTTTGAATATTGGCTTAAATGTTACTTACATGACAGCCGGGCTCTACCTTCGCGAAAGGTCGAAGAATGTGACAAAGCATGCGGATCGATTCAGGGGCTATGGCAACAGCCTGTTGTTGCAAGGAGGTTTTTTGTTTCTTTTTGATGTCAGTTTGTTCTTGATTCACAGGAACCACGCCGGATTACATTTATTTCCCCAACTGGAGTCCTTAGCCACCGATGGTGCAGGACTGGGGCTCTTATGGCGGTTCTGATCACCCTTCGGCGGGAAATCTCATCAGGTGCTTTACCTTTCTTACATTATCCTTACCGCTAAGCAATTCCAGAAACTTCAGGGCTACCTCAACTGCTGTCGCAGGCCCCATAGAAGTAATGATGTGACTGTCAACAACCATCCGTTCACTGGCAACTGATGTTCCAAATTCTGATAATTGTTTGCGCCTTTGGTTTGCAGGCAGATCGTAAGTGGTTGCCTGGCGATTGACAAGGATGCCTGCTTTTGCCAGTGAAAGCGCACCTACGCAG
>SKTQ01000100.1 GCA_007122505.1 Bacteroidales bacterium
GGCATGGAAGATTATTTCCCGACCAACAAGTTTCGACTGCCGGTTGATTCTGCCAAGGTAGTGCAAAATGGCACAGTGGCCCCGGAAGATGTGCATCTTATTGTTGATGCCATAGAATGGGAAATGCCCGGTGGGAGGGGTCTGAATAAAAACCATGTGATGGCACTTGATTTTCTGGCCACCAATAACTGGGACAGGCCGGTGTATTTTGCCATCACAACCGGCAGTGAGTCATATATGGGGCTTGAATCATTCTTCCAGCTGGAAGGCATGGCATACCGTCTGGTACCCATCAGAAGTGAGCACGACCCAAATGAACCGGGAAGAATAAATACCCGCATCCTTTATGATAATCTGATGAACAGATTCCAATGGGGAAATATGTATGATCCGTCCGTTTATCTTGATGAGGATCACCGCAGGTTAACGGTAAGTTTCAGAAATGTTTTCCAAAGACTGGCCGCTGCACTTCTGGAAGAAAACAAACCGGATTCGGCCATTGCTGTCCTTGACAGAGCTATGGAGATCATGCCGGAACACAATGTTCCTTTCAACTTCTTTACTTTCCTGATGGCTGAACATTATTATGCTGCCGGTGCAATTGATAAGGGTAATGCAATAGCCGAAAGGATGATTGATATTCATGAAGAGAACCTGAGGTATTTTTTCAGGTTCAGGGGGAATCTGGCGGGGCGCATAGCAAGCAGGCGGCAGGAAAGTCTGATGATGATGCAGCGGATAGCCCATGTGGCAGAAATGTTCGGCCAGGATGATTTGGCCAACAGGGCCGATGATATTTTTGACACATATTATGATTTGTGGATCAGAAGCTTCTGATCTGCTAACATTCAGCAATAATTGCACGAACGGTTTTGGGGTTTTGACCAACGCTTACTGTAAGTATATACAGTTCAAAACACTAAATGACGTTTTTTTGGTGTGTAAAAGAAAATGATTACCTTTGCACCGCAATTTTGTTTTGCCGGGTTTGAAAGGGGGCACTACGAGTCCCCTTCTTTTATGGTAACAGGCGATATGATAGACAAAGAGAATGTACGCAAATATGTGGATGAATTCCTGGATGGGACTTCCATTTTTGTTGTAGAGATCAAGGTTACACCACATAACAAGATCATGGTTTATGTAGATGGTGATCAGGGTGTTACCATTGAAGATTGCTCGAAACTAAGCCGTCATATTGAGAGAGAACTGGACAGAGACCTTGAGGATTTTGAATTGGAAGTCTCTTCTGTAGGAGTTGGACATCCGTTACAGTTAGTCCGGCAATACCATAATAATATTGGCAGGAGGCTGGCGGTTGTTACCAATGATGAACAAATCATTAAGGGAAAGCTGACGGAAGTTACCGAACAAGGAATTGTTATAGAGAAAGACAAACCGGCTAAAGGAAAAAAGAAAAAGAAAGACCCTGAAACGGATATCCATGACAGGATGTTTATACAATTTGTGGAAATCAGGGAAGCAAAAGTGCAGGTGTCGTTCAAATAACTGTCGGATGCCGGGTAAAAACAAACAAATGAACCCCGGACCGAAGTGATTTAGAATTTTAACACAAACAGAAAAAAGCAAATGGAAACAATTAACCTGGTTGAGTCGTTTTCGGAATTCAAGGAATTCAAAAACATAGACCGCTCTACCATGATGTTGATCCTTGAGGACGTTTTTGGCAGCCTGCTGGAGAAAAAGTATGGCTCGTCCGATAATTTTGATATCATCGTCAACATCGACAAAGGTGATCTTGAAGTATGGAGGAACCGTGTTATCGTTGAAGACGGTGATGTTGAAGACGAGAACTCCCAGATTGCCTATTCCGACGCCATCAAGATTGAACCAGATTTTGAAATTGGGGAAGAAGTATCAGAACCGGTCAGGATGAGTGATTTTGGACGAAGGGAAATTTTGGCCATCAGACAAAATCTGGCATCAAAAATCCTTGAGCTGGAAAAGGACAGTGTTTATAAGAAATACCAGGAACAGATCGGCGATTTGGTTACGGCCGAGGTATACCAGGTTTGGAAGAAGGAAATCCTGGCACTGGATGATGAAGACATTGAACTGATTTTGCCAAAAACAGAACAAATTCCTTCTGACTTTTACCGCAAGGGAGATACTTTAAGAGCCGTGGTGTCGAGAGTAGAGATTAAGAATAACAATCCGCTGATCATTATCAGCCGCACTTCACCCGTTTTTCTTTCAAGATTATTCGAACAGGAGGTGCCGGAAGTTTATGACGGGTTGATCACCATCAAGAAAATTGTACGGGTACCCGGAGAACGGGCAAAAGTGGCTGTTGAGTCCTATGACGACCGCATTGACCCCGTAGGTGCATGCGTTGGTATGAAGGGCTCGCGCATACACGGTATCGTAAGGGAGTTACGCAACGAAAACATCGATGTAATCAATTACACTACAAACACCAATCTCTACATCTCAAGGGCGTTAAGTCCTGCAAAGATCACTTCCATAACCATTGACGAAGAAAATAAGCGCGCTGAAGTTTACCTGAAACCGGACCAGGTATCTCTGGCCATTGGGAAGGGCGGATTCAACATCAAACTTGCCGGATTGTTAACCGGATATGAGATAGATGTGTATCGCGATACTGATATTGAAGGTGAAGATGTGGATATTGAGGAATTTGGTGATGAGATAGAAGGATGGATCATCGATGAACTGAAAAAGGTTGGATGCGACACGGCAAAAAGCGTTCTTAGCCTTACTGTGGAAGATTTGGTAAACAGGACGGATCTGGAGCAGGAAACAGTTGAAGATGTAATGCGTATATTAAAAGCAGAGTTTGAATAAAATACCCTAAATTTGCAGCGTTTTTACTGGCTCCAGAAATGGATAGATAACCTAAAGCAATATATGACTGAAGGGATCAAGACAAGACGATTAAGTAAAGTGGCCAAGGAGTTCAACATTGGGCTCGCAACCATCGTGGAATATCTCAACAAGAAGGGTATCGCGGTGGAAAACAACCCCAATGCTAAAATTTCCGAGGACGCCTATGCGCTTTTGATTCAAGAGTTTCAAAGTGAAAAGAACCTGAAAGAAGCAACGCGTAAAGCCGGTTTAAACATCCTCAAGCGCGAATCGATTTCATTGGGTAAGGATGCCAAACCATCCCAAGAAGAAAAAGAAGCTGAAGAGAAGGAAGAAGAGTTCCTGATTAAGGACATCAAGAGTCCTGTCAAGGAAAAAGAATTGCCTGCTGAAGATAAACCGGTTGAAAAGCCTGCGGAGCCCGAAGAAAAAGAGGAGGTTGTAAAGGTCGCACCCAAAGTAGTCGGGAAAATTGATCTGGAGGATAAGGATAAAAAGCCCGATCTGCCAAAAGAACCTGAAAAAGAAACAGAAGAACCTCCGAAAACGGAAGAGCCTGCTGAGAAAGAGGAGGAAGTTGCAGAAAAAGAAAAACCTGCAAGCAAGCTCAAGGTTTTGGGCAAGATAGAGCTTGAGGAGAAGAAGCCCAAAAAGAAAAAGGCAAAAGCCAAAAAAGAACCTGAAGCTGAGCCTGCTGAGAAAAAAGAAAAAGAGGCTGAAAAGGCTTTTCCAAAGGAAGAAACGACAATAGCTGAAGACGAGAAAACTGTTGAAGCAGAGAAAGCGTCACCGGCGGAAGCCCCAAAAGAAGCTCCTGAGGAAAAAGAAAAGAAGGAGACGCCTGCAGCAGAGCATCATCAAACCCAGTTTAAAAAACTGGACGGCCCTGTCATTCTTGGCAAAATGGAATTACCGGACCCGAAAGAAGCAGCTAAAAAACCGGTTGCGTCCTCTTCCGATCCCGGAAAAGCCAAAAAGAGGAAACGAAAGCGAATCAAAAAGGAAAAAACTGCTGAACAGCAAACAGTACAGCAAGATAAAAAAACGGCCAAACAAGAAGGTAAAGCCAAAAAGCCCGGAAGGAAAGAGCAAGTGCGGCCGGAGGTTTCAGAAGAAGAAATATCCAGGCAAATCAAAGAAACCCTTGCCAATCTCAGTGGAGTTGGAAAGTCGAAAGCAGCCAAACACCGCCGCATGAAAAGGGAAATCATGCAGCAGCAAAAAGAAAGGGAAAAAGAACAGGCTGCAACCGACCAAAAAACCCTTCAGGTCACTGAATTTATTTCTGCTGCCGAATTGGCCAGCCTGATGGATGTTTCTGTAAACGAAATTATTTCCACCTGTTTGTCAATGGGCTTGTTTGTTTCCATCAACCAGCGGCTTGATGCAGAGACCATCGCCATTGTTGCCGACGAGTTTGGGTTTGATGTGAGCTTTGTGAGTGCAGATTCACAGGAAGTGATACAGGAAGAAGACGACGATCCTGCTGATCTCTCGGACCGTGCACCCATCGTTACTGTAATGGGTCATGTTGACCACGGGAAAACATCTCTGCTTGACCAGATACGTCATTCAAACATCATTGCCGGTGAGGCCGGTGGTATTACACAACATATCGGTGCTTATTCGGTAGAGCTGGATAATGGGAAGTTCATTACTTTCCTCGATACTCCGGGTCACGAGGCCTTTACCGCCATGCGTGCACGCGGTGCCAAAGTTACCGATGTGGCCATTATCGTCGTTGCCGCTGACGATAGCGTGATGCCTCAAACCGTTGAAGCCATAAATCATGCCCAGGCAGCGGGTGTGCCCATCGTTATTGCCATCAATAAAGTAGATAAGGAAAATTCAGCTCCTGAAAAGGTAAAGGAAGAACTCGCCAATATCAATATTCTCGTGGAAGATTGGGGTGGAAAATACCAAAGCCAGGAAATATCCGCAAAAAAAGGACAAAACATCGACAATCTGCTGGAAAAAGTACTCCTGGAGTCAGAAATGCTTGAGCTGAAAGCTAACCCTGCAAAAAATGCCAATGGAACAGTGATCGAATCATCACTGGACAAAGGCCGGGGTTATATTTCGACTATCCTGGTACAAAACGGCACATTGCGAGTTGGCGACATTGTTGTGGCAGGTACCACACACGGGAAGGTAAAGGCGATGTTTAACGAAAGAGGGCACCGGATAAAAGAAGCAGGACCATCAACTCCCGTCTTAATTTTGGGTCTTGATGGCGCACCCCAGGCCGGTGATACCTTTAATGTAATGAAATCGGAAAGCGAAGCCAAAAATATCACAACAAAACGGCAGCAGCTTCTTCGTGAGCAGGGACTCCGAACACAAAAACATATCACACTTGATGAAATCGGCCGCAGAATTGCCATTGGTGATTTCAAAGAGCTGAACGTAATTGTTAAAGGGGATGTGGATGGTTCTATCGAGGCTTTGAGCGATTCTCTGCTGAAACTGTCCACCGACGAAATACAGGTGAATATTATCCACAAAGCCGTAGGGCAAATTACCGAAGGTGATGTGTTGCTGGCATCTGCATCCAACGCTATCATTATTGGATTCCAGGTAAGACCATCTGTGGCTGCGAGAAAACTCGCAGAACAGGAACAAATTGATATTCGGCTGTACAGCGTGATCTATAATGCCATTAATGAGCTGAAGTCGGCCATTGAGGGTATGCTCTCGCCTGAAATTGAAGAAAAAGTAACGGCAAACCTGGAAGTTCGTGAAGTATTTAAAATCTCTAAAGTGGGTACAATCGCCGGCTGTATGGTGCTCGACGGCAAAATTACAAGAAATGCCAGGGTTCGTCTCATCCGCGACGGTATTGTGGTATATACCGGTTCGCTGGGCTCACTCAAAAGGTTTAAGGACGACGTTAAAGAAGTCGCCACAGGTTATGAATGCGGTCTGAATATCGAAGGATTTAATGACATCAAAGTCGGTGACATCATTGAGGCTTTCCAAACCGTCGAAATAGCAAGAAAGCTTAGCTAGAAAAGGCCTGCAACCAGTTGGGCAACAAACCCCATACTGACCGGCACCCGACCAGCATTCATTTTCTTATTTAATGAGAAAAATACCAGGCAATGTGTCCGGTTACACACTCCACCTATTTTTGACCAATGTTTTTAATTATATTTTTGAATATCCTGATGTGCTAATCAATTTAAAATGGTATTGATATGATTCATCTTTCTTTTGATGCCGGGCAGTCTGCCCGATTTGTTTCCCCAGATGAAGTCGCATTGTTTAACCGGGAAATCTCGCTTCACAGAAACAATATTTATGAAAAAAAGGGCAAAGGCAATGATTTTTTGGGCTGGGTTACCTTGCCGGAGGAAATATCAGGGCAGTTGTTAAAACAGTTGCAGGATGATGCCCAATCCATCAGAAGTCAATCTGAGGTTGTAGTGGTTATTGGGATAGGGGGTTCTTACCTGGGTGCCCGTGCAGTGATTGAAGCCCTCTCCGGTGCTATGCCATTCAAAAATGCCGGTCAAAGTCCTGATCCGGAAATCTTATATGCGGGGCATCATCTGGATGAAGACTACCATTATGCATTGCTGAAGTATCTCGAAAATAAAGATTATTCATTAATCGTCATTTCCAAATCAGGAACCACCACTGAGCCGGCCATTGCTTTTCGTCTCCTGCGCAAACATCTGGAAGAAAAGTATGGTGTACCGGAGGCGGCAGGAAGAATTTATGCCATTACCGATGCCAGCCGCGGTGCGCTCAAGCAACTGGCTGATGAACAGAAATACAAAAGCTATGTTATCCCGGATGATGTGGGTGGCCGTTATTCGGTACTTACGCCGGTTGGTCTCTTGCCAATTGCTGTTGCGGGATATAACATTGAAACATTAATGGCTGGTGCCGTGGCAATGGCCGAACATCTGCAAAAAGAAGACAAGCTTCAGCAGAATCCCGCTGCAAAATATGCGGTATTGAGAAATATCCTGTACAATAAGGGAAAGCATATTGAAATTCTCGCCACCTATAACCCTTCACTATTGTTTATGATTGAATGGTGGAAACAGCTTTTCGGTGAAAGCGAAGGCAAGGAAGGGAAAGGGATATTCCCTGCCGGAGTGGGATTTACGACCGATCTGCATTCTCTGGGCCAATATATCCAGGAAGGAAGAAGAAGCATATTCGAAACAGTCATCAGCGTTGGTAACACCCGTCATTCATTAACTATCCCCGAAGACAGTCAAGACCTTGACGGGCTTAACTACATTGCCGGTAAGCGTTTAAGCTATGTAAACGAGATGGCATCCCGCGGAACCATGATGGCTCATCTGGAAGGAGAGGTTCCCAATCTTGAGATCCGTCTTCCGGCAATTAATGAAACCACGCTTGGAGAGTTGATCTATTTCTTTGAAATGAGCTGTGCATTAAGCGGATATATTTTAGATGTAAATCCGTTTGACCAACCGGGAGTAGAGGCCTATAAAAGGAATATGTTTCAGTTGCTGGGCAAACCAGGGGCCTGAGGACGTCTGTATTATGTATGGTTTTCTTTTCGGAAGCAGCTCCGGCAAAGAGGCTCGTAAACATCCGTTTCGCCCAGCAAAACGAGTTTTTCATTGGCAACTGTACGGTGTGAATATTGAGCAAGACTGCCACATTTTACGCAAATGGCATGCACCTTTGTAATATATTCGGCCATGGCCAGTAGTGCCGGCATCGGTCCAAAAGGTTTGCCTTTGAAGTCCATATCCAGACCTGCCACGATTACGCGGATACCCGAATTGGCTAACTGGTTGCATACATTGGGCAACTCGCTGTCAAAAAACTGAGCCTCATCAATACCAACCACATCCACATCATTGGCCATCAGCAGAATGTTACCGCTGGCTGGCACCGGTGTTGACATGATCTCATTTTCATCGTGCGATACAACTTTTTCTTCATCATAGCGTGTATCTACCCCCGGTTTAAAGATCTCAACCTTTAAACGGGCAATCCGGGCCCGCTTTAAACGTCTGATCAGCTCCTCCGTTTTTCCGGAGAACATGCTTCCGCAAATCACTTCTATCCATCCGCGATTATGTGTGCGGGCCACGTCATTTTCCAAAAACATTGATCAGGACTGGTTTTCTTTTACACTTCAATGGATAACACAAAAATAAACAATATCTTTACATCGTTTTGTATCCTGATGCATGTTTATTTCTAAAAACAGAAAGAGCAAAAGTGTTATATCACCGGTATCTAATCCAGTTTTACATATGAATACTACAACAATTAAAGATGATATTGTTCAGCTATTGGAAGCGATTGTTAATCGTTCACATCGAATTAATCAGCACCATCCTGTAAAAGACCTCTTAATTGAAATTGACCTGGCACAAGATGACCTGCGTATGCTTTACAGACGACTTGAAATGCTGAAAGAGTTTAGCCTGGAGGAAGAGCAGCAGAACGCCATGAATCTGCCGGTAGCTGATGCTGAAGTCACTACGGACGAGGGTGTGAAAACTCCACCGGTATCACATGAAACGGAAGTCCGGGAATCAGAGTATCCGGATTTGGTTGAAGAGCAAAAGATGGCAGAAAAAGAGGATTACAGTGTTTCTTCTGATCCGGCAGCGCAAACACCTGCCGCAGGAGAACAGGAAAAATCCGTTGAAGAGCAGAAGTCCGAAGCAGCAGACCAAATAAAAGAAGAGGAAATGCCGGAAAAGGAAGATTTAGAAGGATCTCCCGTGCAGGAAAAAGAGGAAACACCTCAGGCTGATCAACATATGTCGGTTCCGGAACCGCCGCCGCCACCACAACCGGTCGAGAAGGAAAAATCCAACAATGGAAACAAAGCGCTCATAGATATTCTGGCTCAATACAGGAATACAACCATTGGTGATCAGTACCTGCAGGAAGATGATAACAGTTTACACAAGCGAATTGCATCCAACAAGGAGGATAGAAGTATTGGTACCCGCATGCAGCAACAGCCCATCAACAACCTGAAGGAAGTAATTGGTGTTAACGAGAAGTTTTTGTTTATCAATGAGTTGTTTAACGGAAACATCCAGGAATACCATCAGGCCATTGCGAATCTCAATGAAATGGAAGACATCAGAACGGCATTCGATTACCTGAACAAGCTGGGCATGGAACATTCATGGGATGCAGGCAGATCGGCCACCACCATTGAAAAACTGGCCAACTATGTGCAGAGAAGGCATATGCACAAATAGTTTTCAGGGATAAAAACAACACAGTTATGGCCGGTCTTATCATTGTTCCTACACCTGTGGGCAACCTGGAGGATATAACACTCCGGGCTCAGCGCATTTTGAGTGAAGTGGATTATGTTCTTACCGAAGATACCAGGGTAACCGGAAAACTGTTGAAACACTTTGACATCTCGGTAAGGATGATGAGTTATCACCAGCATAATGAGCATAAGGTCTTACCCGGTTTGATGGAACGACTCCGATCCGGTATTCGTTTTGCCCTTGTTAGCGATGCCGGAACACCTGGCATTTCAGATGCCGGTTTTCTCCTGGTGCGCGAATGTATCAGGGAAGCTATTCCTGTTGAGGTATTGCCCGGGCCTACGGCTTTTGTTCCGGCCTTGGTTGCCAGCGGGTTGCCCTGTGATCGTTTTTGTTTTGAAGGTTTTTTGCCTGTTAAAAAAGGAAGGAAGTCGCGACTGGATATTCTGGTGGATGAAACGCGTACCATGGTGTTTTATGAGTCGCCGCATCGCCTGCAAAAAACCCTTCTTTCTTTTGCCGATGCATTCGGTATGGATCGGCAGGCGTGTGTTTCGCGGGAAATCAGCAAACTACATGAGGAACATGTGCGCGGAACCCTGGCTGAGCTTATTGCGATATTTGATCAGCGAAGCGTGAAGGGAGAGATCACCATTGTGGTGTCAGGACTTGTCATCTAATTTCAGAACCGCCATAAATGCCTGCTGCGGGACTTCCACATTACCCACTTGACGCATCCTCTTTTTCCCTTTTTTCTGCTTTTCAAGCAGCTTACGTTTCCTTGTGATATCACCGCCGTAGCATTTTGCCGTTACGTCTTTTCGCAACGCTTTGACCGTTTCACGTGCAATAATTTTCGCGCCGATACCCGCCTGGATAGCGATGTCGTATTGCTGCCTGGGGATCAGTTCACGCAATTTGGAACATATGCGCTTGCCAAATTCATAGGCATTTTCGCGATGAATAAGGGCCGATAGTGCATCCACGTGATCACCGTTGAGCAAAATATCCAGTTTGATCAGGTTAGATGGTCTGTATCCGATGGGGTGATAGTCAAAGGAAGCATATCCCCGGGAGATGGTTTTCAGGCGGTCGTAAAAGTCGAACACGATCTCGGAAAGCGGCATTTCGAATGTCATTTCTACCCGGTCGGTGGTCAGATATACCTGGTTTTTCACGATGCCCCGCTTGTCGAGGCACAGGGACAGGACAGGTCCAATATAATCCGATTTGGTGATGATTTGCGCTGAAATATAAGGTTCTTCGATCGATTCCAATTCATTCGGGCCGGGCAAATCGGAGGGGTTGTTCACCACCTTCTTTTCACCTTTTTTTGTGAAAGCATGGTAGGAAACGTTGGGTACAGTATTGATCACCGTCATGTCAAACTCTCTTTCGAGGCGTTCCTGAACTATTTCCATGTGCAGCATCCCCAAAAACCCGCATCTGAATCCAAAACCCAAAGCAGCTGAAGACTCCGGTTCATAGGTGAGTGATGCGTCATTTAGCTGCAACTTCTCCATGGCGGTCCTGAGTTCTTCAAAATCATCCGTATCCACAGGATAGATACCCGCGAACACCATAGGCTTCACGTTTTCAAATCCTTTCACGGGTTGATCGGTAGGTCCTTTTACATGGGTGATGGTGTCGCCTACTTTGACCTCCCTGGCGTCCTTGATACCGGAAATAATATAACCCACATCCCCTGCCGATATTTCTTTGCGCGGATGCTGGGCAATTTTCAACACACCAACTTCGTCGGCATGGTATTGCTTTTTGGTATTCATGAACTGGACATGGTCGTGCTGCCGGATTTTTCCATCGTAGATCCTGAAATAAGCAACCACTCCCCGAAAGGGATTGTATATCGAGTCAAAAATCAGGGCTTTAAGCGGGGCATCCGGATTCCCTTTTGGCGGAGGAATACGCTCGACAATAGCATGCAGAATATTTTCGACGCCAAATCCAAGCTTGCCGCTGGCCGGTATGATCTCATCCGGATCACAACCGATCAGGTCAACAATCTGGTCGGCAACTTCTTCGGGCATGGCACCAGGCAGGTCCATCTTGTTCAGTACCGGTATGATTACCAAATCATGATCGAGGGCGAGGTAAAGGTTTGAAATGGTTTGTGCTTCTATCCCCTGCGAAGCGTCCACAATGAGTAAGGCTCCCTCACAAGCAGCTATCGAACGGGAAACTTCATAACTGAAATCAACATGGCCGGGTGTATCAATGAGATTTAACTTAAAGAGTTCACCTTCGTGTGTATAGTCCATCTGGATGGCATGACTCTTTATAGTGATGCCGCGCTCTCTTTCCAGATCCATATTGTCCAGGATCTGGTCCTTGAAATCCCGTTCCGTAATGGTGTTGGTCATTTGCAGCATACGGTCGGCAAGGGTACTTTTCCCGTGGTCAATATGTGCAATGATGCAAAAATTGCGAATGTTTTTCATAGCCTGCAAAATTACAACTTAAAACGGTATTTTTTTATTTTTCTGATGCTGTTTTGATACCCAATACCACTCTTCTGAACAAATTTTCATTAATTTTGACCATCCACAGGAAACAAAATAAAAACCCTGATTTGTCGTATTGACATAAAGGTATGATCAACACCCTAATAATAAGAAGACCAATCTTATGAAATATAACCCCATCCCGCTCCTTTTGTTTGCTCTGTTCTTTTTACCTGATCTGCACAGCCAGACCATTTTTCCCATCGACACCATTGTTGAAGAACAGACGATTATTGCCTGCGAAGGTGTTTTTACGGACAGCAGTCTGGGCGACTCACTGACTGCATATCTGCCTAATGAAAACCATCAGCTTACTTTTGTGAGCACCAACCCCGGGCAGTCCTATCTGGTCTTTACTTTTGACATGTTTGGGCTGGGCAACGGCGATACCTTATATGTGTATGATGGCCCTGACAGTTCATGGCCGCTGATCTTAGCCGCTACTCACCAGGCTTTGTCCGGTGAAACCATCTATGCTTCAAACGGAAGCATTCACTTCCATTTTGTGTCTGCTGACTTTGATCCTGACAATCCGGATGCTACTGAGAACCGCTTAGGCTGGCTTGCTCCCTTTCAATGCGTGGACCAGTGTGAACTTTTTACTGCATCCATTGAAACCGATGATCCTTCCGACCTGATGCAGTGTCCAAAAGATCCGCAGGAAGTTACATTTTATGGTTCGGCTACTTATTTGCCGGAAAATTTTGATTATGATCCGATTAACTTTCTGTTTACATGGATTATTGAAGAAGAAAGTTTTTCCGGGCCGCAGGTGTCGTATCTGTTTGAGGAACCCGGTGCTTATACCATCCGGCTGATTGTGGAGGACGCTGTTACCGGCTGCATGGCTACTGCTGTGGAAGTACTGATGGTGGGCACCATACCGACTTTTGCAGGTACCATGCCGTCCGATACCATCGTGTGTGCTGAGGAAAACTTCACCCTTACAGGTGTTGTTAACCCGACAACATGGACAGGTTTCCCCATCGCGGTGGAGGAGGATCCGCCTTTTTTGATTGGTCTGGAAGAGACGTTTTATGAGTCGTCACTGTTTTTTGACGTTTTTCCGGAAGGTTTGGAGGTATTATCTGCCGAGGATTTTGACCGGATTTGTGTATATGTTGAACATGTTGACCAGTCGCAACTGAAGTTTGAGCTGGAATCTCCCGATGGGGTGGTGGTGCAGCTAAAAGATATAGGCGGGCCAACGGCCAATCTTGGTGAACCTGTGGTATGGAATGATCATATACCCGGCAAACCCTACGCTTATTGCTTCTCACCTTTCCCCCAGTATGGAACCTTTGCTGAAACAACAGCCCTGTTTCATGAATATACCGACAATGCCGGCAACTATTATTTCAATGCCCTGTACATGCCACCCGGTAATTATACACCTGAGGAAAGCCTGAACGCCCTTGCTGGCAGTCCGATGAATGGCACCTGGACCATGCGGATAGAAGATGTAACCATTGGGGAAACAGGTCATATTTTTGGATGGAGCTTGCTTTTTGATGATCAGTTTTATCCTGATTCGCTGATATTTACTCCTGAAATTGTCCAGGAGCAATGGTACAGAAACGGTGAAGCAATACCCGGCAACCCGGCTACTACCAGCATCAGTGAGGCCGGAGAATATACCTTCCTGTTTGAAGCAACAGACAATTTTGGTTGTACTTATGACACCACCTTTGTAGTGGAAGTGTTGAGATTGCCAAGGGCGGAAATCACTTCAGAACTCGAGATTCCGATATGTGAAGGAGATTCTACCCTGCTCACAGTATCACCACTCAACAGTGACGGCTTCGGATGGAAATATCAGTGGCAGCTCGGAGGCATTGACTTGCCGGAAAGGACCTATGACACACTGATGGTAAAAGAACCTGCTCTCTATACTGTCATGATCAGTGAACCCAACGTATTTTTCACGGATACGCTCTGGTGCCTGAACTTTTTTGACAAAGATGTTACCGACCAGAATTGCGATCTTACCATTCCCAATGTTTTTACCCCAAATAATGATGGTATCAATGATCTTTTTGAAATCCGGAATCTTGAGCATTATCCAAATGCACAGATCGTGATTTACAATCGTTGGGGAAGCAAGGTTTTTGAACACAATGATTATTATAATAACTGGTGGGATGGGAATAATGTTCCTGATGGAACTTATTTTTATATACTTCGTTATACCCGGATGGGAAAAACCCGATATGCGGAGGGGACTGTGACCATCATACGATGACGTTTTACCCCTGACACCTGCCTTTTTTGCATCTGTTTCTAATTTTATAACTATTTGTTTCTTTGTTTTTGAAAGAAAACGGTTGTTAATGTGAGAATGTCGAAAGGTCGAAAGGTCGAAATGTGTGAAATGTCCAAATGTCAAAATGGCTAAATGTCAAGAAGATACAATAACGATTTAGCTTTCATCCTATCTTTGCGCTTTTTGCGTGATTTAGCCTTTGCGGCTTGTAGTTATTTTTTACCGCAAAGACGCAGAGCACGCAAAGTTTTCAATGTGCAAATCCTAGCTGCTACCTACTGCTTACTACATACTTCTTACTTTCTCCCCCTCTCTCTCAAGTCCCTTAAGTCTCTCAAGCCCCAACTCCCAGCTCCCAGCTCTCAGCTCCCAGCTCCCAGCTCCCATAACCACCCCCTGTGTGTCAAACATCCTTTCACGGGTGTTTCATGTAAATTTTGCGAGGGATTCTATCCGCAGCATCAATATTTTACAATTAATTTTTGTGTTTTGGATGAAAGCATTAATTTTGGGGCTTTCAATTTTCCATTATACTAACATAACTGACAAGCTATGGCCAAAACGGAAGACCCCAAAGGGGGTATATTTAAACGAATTCTTGACAAGGTTGAGATTATTGGCAATAAATTGCCGCAACCCGTTACCTTATTTGCGATCCTGATTGTGGTTGTTTTGCTGCTATCATGGATATTCAGTGGAGTATCGGTAGTCAGACCCGGCACCGGGGGAGATACAGGGGTTGAAGCAGAATTCATCGTGGTGGAGAACCTGCTCACCAAAGAGGGTATTCAGCGGATATTCACCAGCATGGTGAATGTATTTGCCACATTCCCTCCGCTTGGCCTGGTTCTGGTGGTTATGCTTGGTATAGGTGTAGCAGAGCACACCGGTATGATCGCAGTAGCTCTCAGGGTATTTGTTTCCAAAGTACCCAAGTATCTGATCACCTTTTCCATTGTTGTTGCAGGGATGGTCAGCTCTGTTGCTGCGGATGCAGGTTATGTTGTGCTGATACCCATGGGTGCAGCCCTGTTTATGGGCATGGGAAGGCATCCGCTAGCCGGTATTGCCGCGGCATTTGCCGGGGTATCAGGGGGCTTCGGTGCAAACTTTCTGCCCACCGGTCTCGACCCCATGATAGCGGCTTTTACCGAACCCGCCGCCCAGATCATCGACCCCTTATATACGGTTAACCCGCTCTCCAACTATTACCTTATGGCTGCTTCAGTACCATTGGTTGGTATTGCCGGAACCTGGGTTACAGAAAAGATCGTTGTCCCCAGGCTGGGAGAGTATCGTCCCGATGGTGACCTTGTTTTCGAAGAATCAAGCAATGACGTGAAGCCACACGAGCGCAAGGCACTCAACTGGTCGTTACTCTCCATCTTGGTCGTGATTGCTTTGGTTGCTGTTGCCGTTATCCCGTCCAATGGCTTGCTTCGCGGCGAATTCGACGAAGTCACCGGCAGCCACAGTTTCAGACCATTTTACGACTCCCTGGTACCCATCATGTTTATTATCTTCTTCGTGGGGGGGCTGGTATACGGAATAGTGTCAAAAACAATCAAAAACGACAAGGACGTTTCGGATATGACTGCCAAGTCAATGTCAACCATGGGACTGTACATTGTGATCGCTTTTGTTGCGGCACAATTTGTGGCATACTTCAACTGGTCAAACCTGGGCAGCATCCTTGCGGTGAAAGGATCTGACGGCCTGGAAGCCATCGGGTTTACCGGCATACCGCTCCTGGTTGCGTTTATCATCATTGCCTCATTGGTAAACCTGATCATGGGAAGTGCTTCCGCAAAGTGGGCGCTGCTCGCACCGATATTCGTACCTATGCTGATGCTGATGGGATATGCTCCGGAAGTAACCCAGGCAGCCTATCGTATCGGCGACTCATATTCCAACATACTAACACCCCTGCTCCCATATTTCCCGCTCGTAATCGTATTTGCCCAGAAATATGACAAAACCGCCGGTATAGGTACACTCATTTCCATGATGTTGCCCTATGCCGTAGCGTTTATGATTGCAAGGATACCCATGTTTATTGTCTGGATATGGATTGGACTGCCGCTTGGCATTGAGGGGCCGATTTATTATGAACATGAATCAACACGTCCCGAAGCCCATCAAATCATAGAAGAAAAAGCAATCATTGAAGATAAAGAATTGACAGATAATACCCTGGTGATAGAAATAGTTGACTGACCAGGCTGTTGAACTGACTGAAGGGCCCCGGTTTTGCCGGGGTCTTTTGTTTTAGGCTGTTGCCTGATGAAGGCTTCCCAATACCGGTCGGCATATGAAACGCCCATGGCAGGATTTTTGGCACACAGGGGGTGGTTATGGGAGCTGGGAGCTGGGAGCTGAGAGCTGGGAGCTGGGAGCTGAGAGCTGAGAGCTGAGAGCTGAGAGCTGAGAGCTGAGAGCTGGGAGCTGAGAGCTGAGACTTTAGAGACTTAAGGGACTTAAGAGAGAGGGGGAGAAAGTAAGAAGTATGTAGTAAGCAGTAGGTAGCAGCTAGGATTTGCACATTGAAAAC
>SKTQ01000307.1 GCA_007122505.1 Bacteroidales bacterium
CATATACTTTTTGGTGGATATCAAAGTTGAGTGGCCAAAAGTCAATAGCATTGACCCATGCCCTTACAGTGATGTCCACGGAGCTGTCGTTCAGTTCCGAAAGGAATATCAGATGTTCCGGCTCTTTAAGTACCCTTGGATCATCATCCAGGATTTTTTTCAGGATGGCTTTGGCCTTGGTTACATTATCACCGTAGGCAATGCCAAACACCCACTGAGCCCTGCGCGTTTCATTCACCGAGTAATTTGTTACCGATCCGGTAGATAAACCACCGTTTGGCACTGTGATGATCACATTATCAGGGGTCTGCAAAACAGTATGAAATACCTGAATATCCTTAACCGTACCCATAAATCCCTGTGCTTCAATAAAATCTCCTACCTTGAAAGGCTTTATAATCAGAATCAGTACCCCTCCGGCAAAATTTTGCAAAGTGCCCGACAAAGCCAGACCTATAGCGAATGCAAGGGCACCCAGCACGGCAATGAAAGAGGCCATCGGAACACCAAACAGATTAAGTACCGTAAAAACAACCAGCACCTTGAGTAATACGCCAACAATGCTTTTCAAAAAACTACGCAATGATGGATCTATTTCTCTCTTTTCCAGCATTTTGTAAAATATACGGCTCAATTTGCCGGCAAGCCATAAACCTACAATTAGCAGTACTACTGCACCAATAAAGCGCAAACCGTGGGTCTGGATCAAATCACCAACCCACTGCAAGTTAAATTGAAAAAGTTTCATGTTTCTTTGATTTAATGGATAATATCTATGAGCAAATATACACGAACTTTATCAATTGTCCATTTTGAAAAACAAAGAACGCTCATAATCATCAACAATCAGTATATTTGATGCCGTTAAAAAACCTGTGATTTTTCCCGGGAAAGGCAGGTGGAAGATTCTTGTATTTTATTTCATCTTTGTAAGACACTTTCTTTGATTGGACATCATGCATATTCATTTGATTGATTGGATAGTAATCGGTTTCTTCTTGTTGATAAGCATCTCCATCGGGATGTATATGTCGCGCAGGGCGAGCCGCAGCACCAGTGATTTTTTCCTCACAGGCAGAAATCTGCCCTGGTATGTGGCGGGTACAAGCATGGTGGCCACCACCTTTGCGGCCGATACTCCCCTGGCCGTTACCGAGCTGGTAGCACAGAGCGGCATCAGCGGAAACTGGCTCTGGTGGAATATGTTGTTCGGCGGTATGCTTACGGTGTTTTTCTTTGCCCGGCTGTGGCGCAGAGCCAATATCATGACCGACGCCGAATTCGTATCCATCCGCTATTCGGGCAAGCCCGCACGCTTCCTGCGCGGGTTCAGGGCAGTTTACATCGGCATTTTTATGAATGCCATCGTGATGGCCTGGGTAAACCTGGCCATGGTGAAAATATTGCAGGTCATGTTTCCGGGATTGACCGTATTCGGCTACAGCCATTTTACCTTCCTGGGTATTGGTTTCAGTGCACACCTGGTTGTTGTGGGCGCGATGATGGCATTTGTGGCATTGTATTCGTCCCTCTCCGGACTGTGGGGTGTTTCCATTACCGACACCTTTCAGTTTGTGATTGCCATGGGAGGTAGCATCATTCTGGCTTTTGTTGCCCTGGGACATGTGGGAGGCATCCATGGCCTGCGTGAAGGCCTGGCAGAGGTGGATTGGGTGTTTGATTTCTTTCCTGTTGTGGAAGGAGGTGAACGGGCTGTGTCGGCAACGGGAATGCTTCACATGAGTGTGGTAGCCCTGGTGGCATACCTCGGGGTGCAGTGGTGGGCCAGCTGGTATCCCGGCGCGGAACCGGGTGGCGGCGGATATGTTGCACAACGGATGATGTCGGCAAAAGACGAAAAACATTCGCTGCTGGCCACGCTGTGGTTTCAGATTGCACACTTTGCCATCCGGCCATGGCCGTGGATCATTGTGGCGCTGGCGGCGCTGGTCATGTATCCCCACGAAGCCGACAAAGGTGCCACCTATGTGATGGTGATCCGGGATTTGCTGCCCACAGGACTGCTCGGACTTTTGCTGGCGGCATTTTTTGCCGCTTATATGTCAACCATGGCCTCCCAAACAGTTTGGGGTACTTCCTACATCATCAACGATCTTTTCCGCCCGTTCATCAGGCCCGGAGGCAGCGAAAAATACTATGTGAAAATTTCCAGGATCACCACTTTTATCCTGATGCTGTTGTCGCTGATTGTGACCACACGCTTTGAAATGATCAGCGACGCCTGGCGGTTTATCCTGGCCTGTAGCGGAGGGATCGGACTTGTGTTGCTGCTGCGGTGGTTCTGGTGGCGCATCAACGCATGGTCTGAAATAGCCGCCATGTTGGCACCCTATGCCATCTACCCCATCCTGGTATTTCATTTCGGCCTCAGCTACGAAACCACCCTGCTTATCATCGTGGCATGGTCAACAATCGTCTGGCTCACCGTCACTTTCCTCACAAAGCCTGCTGACAAGTCAACCCTGGAAAGCTTTTACAAAAAAGTACATCCCGGTGGACCGGGATGGAAGCCTGTGGCTGACCAATTGCCGGAAATACAGGGCGACACCGGGTATAAATCTTTGTTCGTCAGCTATATAGCAGGTTGTATCCTGGTGTTGTTCAGCTTATTCGGCATCGGGAAACTGATCTTTGCCGAATACATCACTGCCGCCATATACCTTGTACTGGCAGCCGGTGCCGGTGCTGTCATCTACTACAAACTGTCACGCACCGGCTGGGATAAAGTGATTAGCTGATCCGGTTTTTTTAGTATCTTTATGGAAAGAAAAATCTTTCTCAAAAAGACATTTTCTTATCAATAAAATTGAAATCCAAATGATTACATCCTCTTCCGGGTTTTTGCACTTTCTAAGGAAAACGGCATTCCTGCTGATTTGCCTGTTTTTATCTGTGGATGTGCTGGGTGCCCGCGGAAGTGCAGACACAGTGTCCGGGGTTGACCCTGCGGAGCTTCTGAGTCGCTATGTGCAAATACCGTCGGTGTCGGGCAGTGAGAAGGAGGCCGGGGAGTTTCTGATGCAGTTTTGCCTGGAACATGGTTTACATGTCCGGGTATTCACCGATGATCCTGACTCTTACAATTTTGCGGCTTCATTATACCCGTTGGAGATGGGGAAACCCAACATCATACTGATGACCCATATCGATGTTGTTCCGGCCGGTGATCCGGAGGGATGGACCTACCCTCCATTTTCGGGTACGATTTCGGATGGTAAGGTTTGGGGACGCGGGGCCATTGATAACAAAGCACTCGGTGTAATGCAGGTACTGGCCCTGCTGCAGTTTGTTGACATGGCTGCTGAAGAGGAGCTGCCTTATAACCTAAGTTTGCTGGCTGTTTCCGGCGAAGAAACCGGTGGCGACAAGGGTGCGCGCATCATTACCGAACGTTTTCTGGATGAGCTGAACCCTATAGTGGTTTACGGTGAAGGTGGTGCCGGCATTACCGGACTGGTAAGTACACGGCCTGAAACACCCGTATTTGGTGTGGGCGTGGCACAAAAGCGCCGGATGTTCCTTGCCATCGAATCAAGGGTGGCATCTTCGGGGCATGGGTCAATCCCCCGCGAACGCTATCCCACGAGGGAAGTGGTGAAAGCATCCGCTGCACTGCTTAATGCAACCCCCACAATTACCATCTCCCCAACAGTAAGAAAAGGATTGCTGGCATTGTCAAAATACGAGACCGGCATCCGGCAGCGCATCATGCGCAGAATTGACTTTTACGGACCACTTTTTGGCTCCATTATTCGCAACGACCCCCTTATCGCATCCATGCTTACCAACACCATTTCACTCACCAGCATTTCCAGTGCGGAAGGAGCATACAACCAGATACCAACACATGCAAGGGCCGTATTCGACTGCCGGCTGCTGCCCGAAACAGATGAAGACAAATTCCTGGATCATATCCGAAGAATTGTCGCCCCTTACGATGTCACCATAGAGGTTATCGAGTCAAGCCCCGCAACACCGGTTTCTGAACAAGGTCATTATTACCGGGCAATGGAAGAAAGTATCCACTCGGTTTTTGATGATGCCATCGTGGTACCGTTTATGTTTGTCGCCATCAATGATAACCGATTTTTTCGCAGGAAGGGCATCCCGGCTTACGGCCTGCTTCCTGCCGTCATGTCGGAAGAGCTCATGGAGTCTATCCATTATTTCGATGAACGTTTTCCCATAGAAGCCCTCCACAAAGGTATTGATGTGTATGTTTCACTGATCAATCATCTGATGAAGAATCCGGGTTTTTGAATGATTATTAATTGAAATAAGAATTTTGATAACTGCTAAAAAATAACGGCTTATGTTTATTTCACTGGGAGCAAAATTCCTGGCCAGCCTCAGCAAAAAACGCTTCGACAACTGGTATAAAAATGCCCCGAAACTCCAGGAGCAAGTGTTTCAGCATTTGCTGGCCAACGGCCGGAAAACGGTTTTCGGCCGTGACCATCATTTCGACACGATCCGCGACCATGCATCTTTTAAAAAGCGGGTGCCCGTGCGCGATTATGAGGCTATCAAACCCTATATTGAACAAATCCTGAAAGGAGAAAATGATGTACTTTGGCCGGGCAGGCCGATGTATTTCTCCAAAACATCGGGAACCACTTCGGGAACAAAATACATTCCCATCACCAAAGAATCCATGCCATATCATATTCGGTCGGCCCGACAGGCTTTGCTGATGTACCTCATTAAGACCGGCCGCACAGATTTCATGGGTGGGCGTATGATCTTTATATCGGGCAGCCCCGAGCTGGATACCACAGGAGACATTCCCACAGGGCGGTTATCAGGTATTTCGCACCGGCATGTGCCTGCTTACTTGCGCCGGCGCAGGCTTCCCTCCTACCCGATCAATTGCATACCGGACTGGGAAGAAAAGCTGGATGCCATTGTGGAAGAGACCAGGAATTTGAACCTGAGCCTGATCAGCGGCATCCCGCC
>SKTQ01000142.1 GCA_007122505.1 Bacteroidales bacterium
GCCGTAATTGTCAGAGAGGGGCCTTTTGCAGCTGCTTCCAAGGGAATGATCATCTCTTTGCAGGGAAAGTCTTCTCATGCTGCTCATCCGGAACAGGGTCTTAGTCCTGTACACATGATGACAGAATTGATAGAAGGTCTGATTCAATTGCCTGAAAAATCCGGCCTGTTCCGTGATTTTGTGCTGGTAACCATTATACATGCGCGCTTGGGTGAGATTGCTTTTGGCACCAATCCCGGGAAAGCAACTGTGATGGCCACTTTGCGAACATTTCTGGATGAAGACATGGAAATATTGCATGAAGAGGCCGGCAAGCTGGCAGAAAAACTGACTTCAAAGCACGGTATTGAAAACAAGATCAGTTTTACAGAAGAATTTCCTGCTACTGTCAATCACGAAATGGCAACCGGTTGGGTAAGAGAAGCAGCCAGACGTTCCGGTACCACACTGCTGGAGCATGGAGATACTTTTCGATGGTCGGAAGATTTTGGCCATTTTGCTTCTAATGCAAAAGGTGCACTATTTGGGCTCGGTGCCGGTAAAGATCACACGAGCCTCCATAATCATGACTACGATTTTCCTGATGAGATCATTGAAACAGGCATAACCATGTTTTATCACATTGCAGACCAAATCGTTAAAATAAACAGAAATGTTTAATACATCCTATATCGAGATCAGCAGAAAAGCTTACAGAAACAACATCAGATATTTAACGAAAATCATTGGCAAAGATGCCAGGTTTTCCTCTGTTGTAAAAGGCAATGCTTACGGTCACGGGGTTGAAAACATCGTACCTTTGGCCGAAGAAGCCGGTGTGCGGCACTTTTCTGTTTTCTCGGCTCGGGAAGCCTATAACGTTCTGAATGTAATCAGCGAGGTTGGCCGGATCATGATCATGGGTTTGCTTGATGATGAAGAAATTGAATGGGCGATTACCAATGATATTGAATTTTTTGTTTTTGATCCGGGACGTTTGGAGAGGGCTATTGAGACGGCCCGCATGCTCCGCAAAAAGGCCAGGATACATATTGAGGTGGAAACCGGTTTCAACAGAACAGGCTTTGAATATGACCGGATGCCTGATTTGGTGTCGTATCTGAAAGAGCAACAGGAACATTTTGTATTTCAAGGCCTTTGTACCCATTATGCCGGTGCAGAAAGCCTGTCGAACTATTTACGTATTAAAAACCAGATTACGCTCTTCAGAAAATTCAACCGCTATTTCAGTCGTCATAATCTTTATCCTTTGTTCAGGCATACAGCCTGTTCGGCTGCGGCACTCACCTACCCCAACACCATCATGGAAATGGTTCGGTTTGGAATTGCCCAGTATGGTTTTTGGCCAAGTCCTGAAACGCATATGTTCCGTTTTCAGAAAGATACTAAGGAATCAAACCCCTTGCGCAGGATGATTTCGTGGAAATCAAAAGTAATGGTATTAAAAGAAGTGGAAGCAGGCAGCTTCGTCGGTTACGGAAGCTCTTACCTGGCAAACAAAAAAATGAAAATTGCCATTATTCCGGTTGGCTACGCCAATGGTTTCAGCCGTGCACTGAGCAACACAGGCAGGGTGCTTATCAGGGGCCGCAGGGTTCCGGTGATCGGTACCGTGACCATGAACACCATGACTGTAAATGTTACAGATATTCCCGGTGTGGAACGTGGCGATGAGGTGGTGATCATCGGCAAGCAAAAAAGACTGAGCATCAGCATAGCCTCGTTTTGCGAGATGAGTGAACAGCTTAATTACCAGTTACTCACCAGGCTTCCTGCCGATATTCCGAGATTTATTGTGGAATAAATGTGCGTAGGAAAACCAGGAGCGGTATCGACCTTTTCACTTTTTCATATATTCAAACACTTTAACAAATGTAACACGCATGAAAGGCCAATTAAAAAGTTTTGCCAGCGACAACAACGCACCTGTGCATGAAGCCATTTTTCATGCCATGATGGAAGCGAACAAAGGAGATGCCATAGGGTATGGTGACGACATCTATACCCTGAAAGCAGAAAGAATATTTAAGGAGATATTTGGCAGTGAGTGCCGTGTTTTTTTCATGTTGACAGGCACAGGTGCCAATGCTGCCGGTCTTTCTCACATTACCAGGCCTTATCATGCCATTGTTTGCTCTGACAAGTCACACCTTGAAAATGACGAATGCGGCGCTCCTGAAAAAGTGACCGGGTGTAAATTGATCAGCCTGCCCAGCGATAACGGAAAAATTCGTGTAGAACAGCTAGTTCCATTGCTTCATTCTGTTGGTTTTCCGCATCATTCTCAACCCAAAGTAATATCCATCACGCAGCCTACTGAGTTAGGCACCGTATATCAATTGGATGAGATCAGGGACATAGCTGCCTTTGCCCGCGAAAACAATCTCTATCTGCATATGGATGGTGCGCGCATTGCCAATGCAGCAGCCCGGCTTAACACAGGTCTGGCTGAGATCAGTCAGCATGCAGGTGTTGATATGCTGTCATTCGGGGGGACAAAAAACGGAGCCATGCTTGCCGAAGCACTGGTTTTCTTCAACGGCGACTTAGCCGGTGAATTTGAATACACCAGGAAGCAATCCATGCAATTGATGTCAAAAATGCGTTACATCGGTGCACAATTCAATGCGTTATTTTCTTCGGACCTGTGGCTGAAAAATGCCTTACATGCAAACAGTATGGCGGGTTTGCTGGCTGAACGCCTGCAAAGCATTTCACAAGTGCAGATTACCCAGACCGTGGAAACCAACGCTGTTTTTGCCGTGATTCCGAAAAATGCGATCGAAAAGCTGCAACGGAAATACTTTTTCTATATCTGGAATGCACAACGCAATGAAGTGCGCTGGATGACAGCCTACAACACGACCGAAAAAGATATTGAAGAATTTGTGGCGGCGATCCGGGAAGCAGTAGAATAAATCTTTTGATCACTTTTGAGCACGGATGTAACGGTTTTTCCCGTGAATATCCTGATTTACAAGGATGTTTGAGAAACCTTCACCCTTTAACATCGAGGTACACTCCCCTCCCATTGCTTCATTGATCTCAAAATAAATCCAGCCTCCTTCACGCAACCAATACTTTGATTTGCTGATAATTTGGCGATAAAATAAAAGCGGATCATCATCAGGAACAAACAACGCAGCTGCAGGCTCATGTTCCAGCACATTTTTCGACATGTAAACCTTTTCTGACTCCCTGACATAAGGCGGATTACTGATCACCACGTCCAAAGAATCCGGCGCTATATTAACGTTTTCTTCCACCATAATGTCACACAAGAAGAAACTGACCGGTACATTGTTAATTTGCGCATTGTGATCAGCTACATCAATAATTTTTTCACTGTAATCACATGCCAGAATCTCATAATCCGGAAACAAGGCAGCCAAAGAAACAGCTATCACGCCACTGCCCGTTCCCATATCCAGTATTCTGTTTTTTCTGCGATGCTCCTGATTGCTTCCCTTCAGGTCTTCTGCAAGCCACAACACCAGGCCTTCCGTTTCCTGACGCGGAATCAATACGTACGGATTTACCATAAAGGTATTGCCCAGAAAATCAGCTGCTCCTGTAATGTATTGCAAAGGCTCCCCGCGGTTAAGCCTTTTCCTTGCCTTTACCAGTAAAACAATGTCAGATTCTGACAATCTTTTGTCGGGTTCCAGTACACGTGTCTCGGAAGTTATTCCAAAATACCTGAAAAATAATTCATTACATATAAACGGATGTTCTCTTGGCTCGGGGACTGAAGCCAGTCCTGACTTAAACCACTGATATACATCATTAACTTTATTGCTTTTTAAATCAAGCATTTATAAAACTATTAACTATTCGTAATCCGGATATAACAGGTACTTTGCCCTAATTTTTTTAAAGGCATCCAGATCCTCCTGCCAGGATTTTCTGATTTCTTCTGCGGTGTATCCCGCTTTGATTTGTTCGCGCAGCAGGTTATTCCCTGCACGGATCTCAAAGCCCCTGTTAAAAAAGAGTTCCTTTTCCGGGAAATGTGCATATGCTTCAAGGATATATTCCAGGTTAATCTGGTGTTTTTGTCTCAATTCTTCAATCGGCAGATCCCGCAAATCACGACCAAAACATTTATTTCCAAGCTGTGGAGGGTTTGGAGAGGCTGAAACGCTTTGGGGTGTAAACTGAAATGGGAATTGGTCTTCCGGGAGGCTTGGGTGACCAAATACCTGGAAAGGATGGCCGGTGCCTCTTCCAATACTGATATCGGTACCTTCAAACAGGCAAAGGGAAGGATACAGATAAACAGCACGCATATTGGGGAGGTTTGGAGAAGGCGGCAATGGCAAAACATAACGGCTTGTGTGGTCATATCCTGCAACGGTTATTACCGTGAGGTCGCATTGTTCGTCATATATTAGCCAGTTTTCACCACACACCATACGCGCATATTCCCCGATGGTCATGCCATACACAATGGGAACAGGATGAAGACCTATAAATGAAGCATATTCCGGATCAAGTACCGGTCCATCCACATAGTGCCGGTTTGGGTTAGGGCGATCCAGTACAACCACCGGTATATCCAGGCGCGAAGCTTCTTCCATGATATACGTCATGGTTGAGATATATGTGTAGAATCTCGCACCCACATCCTGGATATCAAAAAGTATGAGATCCACATTTTCCAGTTGCTCTTTGGTTGGCCTGCGATTCCGGCCGTAAAGGCTGATTACCGGGATGCCTGTTTCGCTGTCTACATAACTTTCAACCAATTCACCATCGGCCGCCTCACCACGAAAACCGTGCTCAGGACTGAACACCTTCACTACCTTAACACCTGAAGCAAGCAGGGTGTCAACCAGGTGGCGGTCAGCAACCATTGAGGTATGGTTTCCTGCAACGGCAATGCGTTTCCCTTCCAGCATATGCATGTAGGCATCTGTTTGCCATGCACCGGGAACGATTTGCCGGTTTTCTCTTGGCGGATCGTTTAAGCCGTCAGGATGATGAACGCCTGAAGTTAGCAAAAATACAAGGCTCATTGCATAAAGAAAATATAGAATTCTCATGTATAATTTTTTTGTGAAATGCGTGAAAAGTGCAACTGTCCGGGATAATAATTATGACACGTGTTTATCTGCTTTATAGGATGATCTGACCAGGGGTGCACTTTCTGCAAACAGAAACCCCTTTTCTTTTGCAATTTGTCCATACCGTTCAAAATCATCGGGATGGATATATTTCTGAACCGGAAGATTATTGCGGGAAGGTTGCAGATACTGGCCTATGGTGATCACACGGCAACCCACATTCAGCAGGTCGTCCATGGTTTCTATTATCTCATCTTCCGTTTCACCAAGGCCAAGCATAAGGCCTGATTTGGTTCTGATTGTACTGTTTTGGGCAACATATTCAAGAACTTCCAGACTCCTGTCGTAATTGGCATATACCCGCACCTGTTTTGTTAACCTTTTGACTGTTTCCAGGTTGTGGCTGATCACCTCCGGACCTGCATCCATAACCATCTGAATACTTTTTCTGTCTCCTTTGAAGTCAGGGATTAATGCTTCAATGGTTGTTGATGCTGACTTTGTTTTGATTGCCCGGATTGTGTTTGCCCAGTGCTGACCTCCTCCATCGGGCAGATCATCGCGGTCAACGCTGGTAATCACGCAGTGTTTGACCCCCATTGCCATCACTGCTTCTGCTATGTTTTCAGGTTCATTTTCGTCGGGGGAATTGGGTTTTCCGGTTTGGACATTGCAAAACCTGCAGCTTCGCGTGCAGATGTTGCCCAAAATCATAAAGGTAGCTGTTCCGGCGCTCCAGCACTCTCCTTTGTTTGGACAAGCACCGCTTTCACAAATGGTATGCAGGCCACCCTGACGTGTTTTGGATTTCAGGCTATGGTAATGGGATGCATCCGGAAGCCGGGTACGCAACCATTCCGGTTTGCGTAAATATGATTGTTTGTCTGTTTTCAAACCAAAAAATATATAAAGTCTTCAGCCCTGTTATCCGGGCAAAGAGGAAGTCATGGTCCATGTAACTCCATGACAAAAATAACCGTTTTTCCATAAAGAAAAAACCATTTCGCGGACATACCAGACGAAATGGTTTTTTGGGTTTGAAATACTGAAAAAGCGCTAATTATTTACAAGAAACAAGGCTTTGCCATCACGGTTGCGGAATACCTGCATGGCTTTTGCATACCCCAGGATGTTGTTAATAACCTCCCGGCGGGGTAACTGTCTTTCACGGTCATGTTCCTGCAATACCATATTCACATCCTTTGGGGACGAAAAGGTTACGAATTGTTGGCTGTAACCCAATTGGTTTTTAAGATAGCGCAGATTTTTCAAAATTTCGTGTTCATTTTCATTGGTAGCGGGTTGTTTCATAGGCCGTTTTTTATGTGCGACAAATCAATTTTTTAACGGCAGTATTCAACTGATTATTTTATGGCTGGCAAAAAACTTTGTTATACGATGGTGGTTTAAAATCCATGGATCAGCAGCTGAGGCTTAACACAGCTTGATGATTCAAATAATTCACAACAAACAATTCAATCAAAGAAAGACATTTTTTATTCCCATTATCATAAAAAAAATTCATTTACTTTTGTTCATGTATTTAGCATTCAACATATCCGGGTAGATGGCATGTGATGATTGGATGAAGGGGAATGAGGATCTATTTGCAATTATATTCCGAAGTGCTGTGATTAAGTGTATGACCGGGAGTTGAGCAGAAAATAATTATTTGTTGTTAACAAAAAGCGATAAGGATGAACTTGCACGAATACCAGGGAAAACAACTTTTAATGAGGTATGATGTACCAGTAGCTATGGGCATACTTGTGGAAAATCCGGATGATGCCATTGGGGCCGCAGAAAGGATCACAGAGGCAACCGGGATCAATTTATGGGCTGTGAAAGCCCAGGTTCATGCAGGAGGGCGTGGCAAAGGGGGTGGCGTAAAAATTGCCAGGTCACTGGAAGAAGTGCAAGCTCATGCTGAAAGCATCATTGGTATGCGTTTGGTTACACCCCAAACTTCGGCAAAGGGAAAGCTGGTAAGGAAAGTGTTGGTTGAACAGGGCATCTATTATCCCGGAGAAAGCGAACCGGCAGAGTTTTATATGAGTGTATTGCTCAACAGGGACTCATCCAGGAACATGATCGTCTACTCTCCCCGCGGCGGAATGAATATTGAGGAGGTAGCCGATGAGACACCCGACCAGATATATACCGAGGAAATTGATCCGGTGGCGGGCATCCAGCCTTTTCAAAGCCGGCGCATTGCCTTTAACCTTGGTTTGAGTGGTGAGGCTTTCAAAAATATGGTCAAATTTGTTCCCAGGTTAGTAAAAGCATACCTTGAGAATGACGCCACCCTGATTGAGATCAATCCTCTTTTCAAAACTTCCGATAACAAAATCATTGTGGTGGATACCAAGATGACCATAGACGACAATGCGTTATATCGCCACCCGGATATTGTGGCTATGCGTGATATTTTTGAGGAAGACCCCATGGAAGTGGAAGCCGGCAAACATGATCTGAACTATGTAAAGCTCGACGGCAATGTGGGCTGCATGGTAAACGGTGCAGGTCTGGCCATGGCCACTATGGATATCATAAAACTTAGTGGCGGAGAACCGGCCAATTTTTTGGATGTGGGTGGATCGGCGAGTGCAAAAAGAGTTGAAGAAGCATTCCGAATCATTTTGGAAGACAGCAATGTAAAAGTAATCCTGATCAACATATTTGGCGGTATTGTTCGTTGCGACAGGGTAGCCAATGGTATCGTGGATGCTTACAAAAACATCGGGAACATCAACATCCCGATCATTGTGCGACTACAAGGAACCAATGCGGAAGAGGCCAAACAAATCATTGATCAATCCGGTTTAAAGGTAAGGTCGGCCATTTTGCTGAAAGAGGCCGCAGAAATGGTTACAAAGGCCATAGGATAGCATGTTGTCCATGATGCAATCTCTTCATTCAATAATGTTTTAACTTTTTCTTTACCTGCCAAATCATTGGTCTTGTCAAAGGCAGTTTTTATTAACAATTTTAAGTTTTTATTAACAATTCCCCCGGGCATTTTTCACTTCGCTAATTTCTTCTTAAATTAGCTATTTAAATCTGCATTGTTAATATAATCAGTAAGATATGATTATATCTTATTGGATGGATATTGTTTCATAAAATTTCATAGGCAAAACACCAATCATTCACCAAAAAAAACAAAACCATGAGAAAAATTACTTTACACATTGCCTTATCATTCATGCCCGCGTTGTTACTTGCAGGCCTTCATTTGCATGCAGCAGAGCGTGATAATGATGTGGTAGAGATTGCAAACATTCTTGAGCTTCAACAACAGGAAGCCGACAATTCAACCGTTTACGAGCTGACCAACGAGGTGATCCTTATCTATCAGCAGTCGTTCCGAAACAAAAAGTGGATACAGGATGAAACTGCCGGTGTTCAGATAGATGATCCGGATGGTGTTATCACAACCATTTTCCAGCTTGGAGACGGTATTACCGGATTAAAAGGAACATTGCTGGTCCATAATAACAACTTTCAATTTAAACCCGTTGAAGATCCTGGTGATCCAAGTTCAACGGGCAATGAAATGACTTATGTGGAAAGAACCATTGATGAATTGGGCGTTGCTGATGCCGGCCGCCTGGTAAAAATTTCTGATTTGGCCTTTGATGAAGATTATCACGGGGATCCTTTCGGAACGGGTACAAACTATACGGTAAGCGATCCTTCAGGAGAAGGAACTTTCCGGACGGAGTTCTGGGAAGCAGACTATATAGGCGGCATGATTCCAACGGAAGAGGTTGACGTGATAGCCATTGTGCATATGTTCCATGAGAACGTTCAGTTCACCGCCAGGTCACTGGCAGATATGGGAATCACTGACATGCACACCATTGCTGCTTTGCGCAACCAGGAGCCCGACGGTGAAACTGTTTATACACTGGTTAATGAGGTGGTCCTCACCTACCAGGAAAGCTGGCGCAACAGCAAATATATTGAAGACGGAACTGCCGGTATTTTGATTGATGATTTGCCCGGAACGATCACCACTCAGTATGAAATTTATGACGGGATAACAGGCATACAGGGTACACTCAGCATTTTTGGAAATATGTATCAGTTTGTACCCGTAGAAGACCCCGGTGCAGCCACTTCAAGCAACAATGTAATTGAACCGCCGGTAATCAGCATGGAAGAGTTTGTGGACAATTTCATGACCTATCAGGCACGTTTGGTAACGATTGAAAATGTGTACTTCGCAGATGCAGAGGGAAATTTTGCCAACGGTCAGGTTTATGAGTTCACCGATGGTGATACATACGCAGAATTCCGTACGACCTTTTTTAACGTTGATTATATTGGGGATCCAATTCCTACAGTGGAGCTAAACCTTACAGGCTTACCCAATTCCAGGGCTACAGGTGACTTTTTGACAGCGAGAAACTGGGGTGATATTGAAACACTCACCTATTATTCTGTGACGTTTGAAATTATGGATGAAGATGAGAATCTATTAGAGAGTGCAACACTGGTATTCCGTGGTGACACCCTTTATTCGGCACCCTATTTCTTTGAAGAGGTACCTGTGGGAACTCATTCATACAAAGCATTTCAGGAAGGTTATCACACGTCGCAAGGGCAATTGAGCGTTACTGACGACGATCTGATTTATCAGCTTATCCTGGTTGAAGTTGATCCGAACATGGTGACGGAGTTCCCCTGGACCGATGATTTTGATGACGCAGTTCCTCCGGCAGGCTGGAGCCATTATGTGCTGGGTGATGCCGGTGGCTGGTCTCAGGATAATGGCTGGGCTTTCCATGAAGCTACCGGTCAGGGACAGGAAGCTGACAACTGGCTCATTACGCCCCAGATACAAATTCCTGGAGATGCAAGTCTGCTGCTTACATTCTGGGAGAAGAACCAGTTTATGTCTGAATATGACTACAGTGCCTTAATGATATCAACGGGCAGCGGAAATCCTGCACACGGTCATTTTGTCCAGGTTTATGAATCGGATGACAATATCGGTATTACCAACCCGAAAGAAACACTGATCAACCTGTCTGATTATGCCGGTGAGGTGATATACCTGGCATTTGTTTACCAGGGCACCTTTGCACACCGTTGGTGGGTTGGAGATGTTCTTGTGGATGCTGCTCCCGAAGCCATAGAAGTTCCGAATATTGCAGCCCTGCTGAACCAGGAAATGGGTGACCTGGTATATCGCATCACAGGAGAGGTGGTTGTTACACACCTGCAAAGAGCTTACCGAAACCAGTTTTACTTACAAGATGAAACAGCAGCCATTCTGATCGACGACAATCCGGGAATTATTGAAACAGAATATGACTTGTATGATGGTATTACCAATTTAACTGGTAATTTCGGCCAATTCCAGGATATGTTCCAGTTGCTGCCAACTGAAGATCCGGGAGCTCCGTCTTCACAAAACAATGAGATTGAACCTATGGAAGTGACGCTCAGCGAGCTGACCGAAGACATCCAGGGAATGCTTGTGATCGTCCGAAATGTGCATTTCTATGAAGACAATCCGGAAACCTTTACGCACAATCAGTCATATGAAATTTATGATGATACCGGTGACGGACTCATCAGAACACCCAATGCTGAAGGAGCCCTTGATTATTTCGGCGAACCGGTACCCGATGAACCAAAAGATATTATTGGTGTACTGCATCAACGTTTTGAGGTAACCCGGTTGCTGCCAAGGATGCTTGCCGACTTTATGGATCCTCAGCCGAACCAGGTTATTTCACCCGAAACGGATCATATCCGCATCTTCCCGAATCCTGCTGATTATCATTTAACTGTTGAAACAAGCGACTGGCAATTTTCAGGTATTCGGATCATCAACCTGAGCGGGCAGGTGGTTTATGACAAACCGGTTGATTCATCGAGCCGGGTTGAGCTGAATGTTGGTCATTTGCCGGCGGGTATGTATATCATTCAAATGATTTCTGAAAGGGAAACCAGGAACATGAAGCTGCAGATCAGCAGGTAGTTTTTTTCCAAATCGGATGTATGGACTTTAAATATCAATCCAATGAAAATAAAAAAAATCATTTCCCTTCTCTTTCTGATGATTGTCTTGCTTGTGCTGACGGGACATCAGGCAGCTGCTTCAACCGTCCGGGGTGTAGTTGCGGACGAAGATGGCAACAGGCTGCCTTCGGCGCTGGTGGAGCTGATCAACATGGATACGGGCCGCACATACGGTATTACGACCAATGTTAACGGGGTTTTCGAGATACGTGTGGAAGCGGGGGTTTACTCCATGAACATTTCCTACCTGGGATACGTGGACATTTTGCAAACCATTGATGCAACCACCGATACAGATTTGGGCACTTTAACCATGAAAGCCAGCACCATCGGTCTGCAGGAAGTGATGGTGGTTTCTTCTTATGCACGCGACCGGCAAACGCCGGTAGCCATATCAAACATTTCGGCTGAAGCCATTACCGAGCGTTTGGGAACGCAGGAGTTCCCCCAGATACTGCAATCAACACCCAGTGTTTACGCCACCAGAGATGGCGGTGGTTTCGGTGACGGCCGAATTAATATGCGCGGTTTTGACTCAAACAATATCGGTGTTTTGATCAACGGTGTTCCTGTGAATGACATGGAAAACGGCCGGGTTTACTGGTCTAACTGGGCAGGTTTGTCGGACGTTACACAAACAATGCAGGTGCAACGCGGGTTAGGTGCTTCCAGACTGGCTATCAGTTCCGTTGGTGGTACCATCAACATCATTACCCAATCTACAGAAGTAAACCAGGGAGGTACGATATTATATGCTGTCGGACACGACGGCTACCGCCAGGAGTCTGTTAGTTTTTCAACGGGTCTGCTTGACAATGGATGGGCAGTAACAGCCCTCGGCGGCAGAAGAACCGGCGAAGGTTTTGTTGACGGCCTCGATTTTGAAGGATGGTCTTACTTTTTGAATGTCTCCAGGGTTGTCAATCGCAACCATACCCTTTCACTTACGGCATTTGGGGCGCCTCAGTGGCACAACCAGCGCTGGCCAAGACAGCGGATCCAGACTTATCGCGATCACCCCCTGGGCATCCGGTACAATCCTTCGATGGGTATCATGAATGGAGAACGGTATTCAGCATCCTACAATGAATATCACAAACCACAGATATCTTTGAATCATTATTGGTCAGTATCCCCTGCTACCACAATTTCTACAGCCGCCTATGTATCTATTTCTTCAGGCGGCGGCAGACGAACTATTGGCCCACAAAATAACTGGCTGCAATATGACAGGGATACCGGCTTGCCGACCGAATCAACTAAGCTGACCCCCAACGGATTCCTTGACTTTGATGCCGTGATGCAGGAAAATGCGTTATCGCACCGGGGTTCTCTTGCTATTGTGGGCAGGGCTGTGAATGAGCACGACTGGTATGGACTTTTGTCCACCGCTCAAACAGAGTATCAGAACTACACTTTTACAGGTGGTGCAGACCTAAGATACTACAGGGGTTATCACTACCAGGAAGTGACCGATCTTCTCGGTGGCAGTCACTATGAAGATTTCAATGATGTGAACAGGGATTTTTTCCGTTTGCGGGAAGGAGATAAAATCGGTTATCATGACCTTGGCGAGGTGGCCTGGGCCGGTATTTTCGGGCAGGCTGAATACACCACTGACCAATATTCCGCCTTTGTTTCAGCAACTTTTTCCAATACAAACTATCGCCGTACAGACTATTTCCTTTATTATGATGATGATTCACCAACAAGGTTAGCATACCAGGAGGAGGCCGACGGTTACAAGGAGCAGGCAGAAGCCGCCCTCGCCCAGGGTGATGAAGAAGCTTACCAGCAGTATATGAATCAATACAACAACATTATGGGCAGGCGCGCTATGACCGATCAGCGTTCCGACTGGATTGACTTCTGGGCCTGGAGCTTAAAGGGTGGTGCCAATTACAATATTTCCGAATACCATAATGTGTTTGGGAATATCGGATATTTTACCAGGGCACCCTTTTTCCGCTGGGCGTTTGTTGGTTTTACCAATGTTGAGAATATTGGTGTAAGGCACGAACGCGTATTCTCTACTGAAGTAGGCTATGGTTTACGTACACCCCTTGTTGCCGCCAACGTAATTCTATATCGCACAGAATGGTTAGACAGGGCTCTTGTGAGAAACCTGGGACAAGGTGTTATTGCCAACATGGCCGGGTTGAACGCGCTTCACCAGGGTCTTGAAATTGACTTTACCCTCAGACCAAACAGAAGGTTGGAGATCAGGGGTATGTTCTCTTATGGGGATTGGACCTGGCAAGATGATCTGATCGCTGAGATTTATGACGACCAGCAAGTCTTTATCGACAGCATCGAGGTATATGCCGGAGGCCTGAAAGTTGGCAATTCAGCCCAGACCACAGCTGCATTAGGCATAAGCTACGAGGTACTGCAGAATTTGAGGGTCGGTTTTGATGTTAATCACTTCGACAGGTTATTTGCAGATTTTAATGTAGAAGACCGTGGTGACCTGGCCTTCAGAGGCATCGACTCCTGGCAAATGCCCTCTTACCAGCTGGTGGATTTGAACATGCGCTACCGCTTCAGGA
This sequence comes from Bacteroidales bacterium, assembly GCA_007122505.1. Taxonomy (GTDB): domain Bacteria; phylum Bacteroidota; class Bacteroidia; order Bacteroidales; family UBA7960; genus PUPG01. The sequence goes on from SKTQ01000142.1 coordinate 13,652, forward strand.
TGGCCGGATTGAATGCAACAATCATTGTTAACGTGAACAACGTATTCAATACCGAAGCCATACGGGATGCAACCGACGGCCGTTCATTCGATTATGATACGGCCCTGGTTTATTATGGGTGGGGACGTTCATGGACCACATCATTGCGCATCAGGTTCTGATATGCAGGATTTTATGAATCAACTAATCTTCAAGAAAATGAAAAAAAGAAAACATATTTTCACCGCAATACTGCTGACAGGGCTGATTTTTCTGCAGGCCTGTGATCCAAACAAGGAACTTTACGAAAAAATGGATGCAGGCAGGAAGCCCCACAGCGAGAATGTTGAATATACTCTGGTGGATGCCGATTATAACAGGTTTGGCGGTTTTATTGCCGAGTATAAGGCTTTTAGCGATTCATTTCCTGCTATGGATTATGTACCGGAAATTCTGGCAAGCCGCTATGTTACGCTTGACCTGAACAGTTCGGCTATGGTAACTTTCAATCATCTTCTGCTGCACCCCACCTGGTGGGATGCGGGATTTGGTTATGAGTTCCAGCCAAAAGACTATGCTTTTCTTGGTCTGGACAATACATTTACCCCTGATAATCCTGCCTGGCAGCTTATTCCCCTGTGGCTGAACCGTGAGTACCCCGATGCGGAAGAAGGTGATGAAGTGCATATCATTTACAATTTTACTGAAGCCGGAGAGACCTATCTTAACCAGGACAATTATGGTTATGATGGAGAGCAATGGGAATTATTGGAAACCAAAGAAAATCTTCCATACATCGGTTACGAGCTCACACCTGAGGATTATGAATGGTTTGGCGGCAGCGTTGCCCAGTTCAATAACTTCAGCGAAAGTGATCCACCTGAAAACTTTCTGCCTGTTTTTCTCAAGCATAAGTTCCCCAATATTCCCATTGGAGGAGAAAAAGTGTTGAAATACAGATATTTCAATGGAAGCCAGGTCGTGAACAATATTGACAAATTCGTTTTCGACGGGGTGATTTGGGAGCCTCTCCCCTACATCGTAGAAAAAACGGAACAGTACATTTTTGGCGATGAAGGCTGGGCATTCGATCCTACAGTGTTTTTTACACTGGACAGAGATGACTACATGTACCTGGTAAGCATTGACCCTGTGGGCCAGCAAGAATTTCCTCACGCTGATTTCGCCTATTACTATGGTGCAAGTGGCTTTTTCAGGAATTTTGACATACGTATTATCGGGCGCAGGTTAGATAAACTCGAAAACGGTGAATATGCCGATCCTGAGCTTGGCGAGATATTTGAAAACGAAGGGCCTGAGGCTGTCATGGAGGAGATGATGCGCCGGATCAAGCACGAGGGAATCATTTACCTGCTCCAGCATAAATACCCGGATGCCGCTCCGCAGATTGGAGGTATCGACGTGCATTTCTTCGTGGGATTTCAAACGTTTGCCGACAACTGGGTACGCCGTTTCCCCGAAGCCGAGTACATCTGCGTAGCAGCAGGTGACCCGCCGCAGTTCGAAATGGTTAATTTCATTGAGAATACAGAATAGCGGGTACCAAAAGCATTGAAGGACCTGACGGAGGATGGTTGTAAACCAAACATCCTCCGTGTTTTTTTGCGTTTTGTTCATTAAAGCAACAAAATAAGTAAACATCAATAAAATGATGATTTGCTTATCAGGCATGTCGATAATCCATTTCCATTTCGCAAACAAAACAGGAAAGTGACAATGCTGAACCTTTGAGGTGGATATTTTGTTACATTTGCATCCACAACAAGCGATCCTAAAGCGATTTTGTTATTGTTTAACCGCAGGATTCCGGCAAATGACAGATGATCAGTCTCATAGGCTGTTATATGCTGCCTGGACGTTTAAAACCAAAATACTAAAACTGTTAATACGATGAAGACCACTGTTTTTAAAGAAATGCATGAGGAAATGGGAGGCAAAATGGTACCCTTTGCCGGTTTTTATATGCCCGTTCAGTTTGAAGGTGTGAATGCCGAACACGATACCGTAAGAAATAAGCTCGGTGTTTTTGATGTTTCGCACATGGGAGAGATTTGGGTTGAAGGTCCCAAAGCGTTGGATCTGGTTCAATGGGTAAGTTCCAATGATGCATCGGTTTTGACTGACGGAAAAGTGCAATATACCTGCTTTCCCAATGACAAAGGAGGTATTGTTGATGATTTTTTGGTGTACCGCTTTGGTCCGGAAAAATATTTACTGGTGGTTAATGCAGCCAATATAGAAAAGGACTGGGAATGGCTGAATAAACAGAATGAAAAAATTGGTGCAAAGCTTACCAACGCTTCCGACCGGATTTCCCAGCTTGCAGTTCAGGGTCCCCTTGCCCTTAGGGCTATGCAAAAGTTAACCGATAGCGATGTGGAAAATATGCCTTTTTTTACATTTGAGGTGATCCGTTTTGCAGGAGTTGACGGGGTAATTTTTTCCAATACCGGGTACACGGGTTCCGGAGGTTGTGAGATTTATTTTGACAATGAACATGGCCAAAAAATATATGAGGCGGTGCTGGAAGCTGGGAAAGAGTTTGGGATCAAACCTATTGGTTTGGCTGCACGGGATACCCTTCGCCTTGAAGCGGGTTTGTGTCTTTATGGCAACGATATCGATGATACCACGTCTCCCATTGAAGCAGGACTCGGTTGGGCCACAAAGTTTACTGATGAAAAAGACTTTGTCAACAAAGAAAATCTCCTGAAACAAAAAACGGAGGGAATTAGCAGGCGCCTCGTGGGTTTTGA
>SKTQ01000031.1 GCA_007122505.1 Bacteroidales bacterium
CGGCCATAGGTATCAATACCCATGTTCATGAAAAAATCATTGTAGGAAGCCGGGTCAATTTCCTGTCCGGGGAATATAGCCAATGTACCGCCTTCTTCCACGTATGAACGAAGGGCGGAGGCCAGCCCCGCCGGCACCCTGTTGAAATGGTTCATGACGATGAGGCTGTAATCTGTAAATGCTGAAAAATCGATGGCAAATGAAGGCATGGTTTGGAAGGCAAACAACTCATCACCGCCATAAAGCGCACGTAGATAAGGACTCGGGCCATTTCCGTCGAGGCTCATCACGGGAATCTCAGTGGTAACCCTGTAGCTAAAATAAAGCCTGTCGTCAAAGTCAATGGGATAATCGGTGATTTCCACATGCCCCTGCTGCAAATCGTGCGTGCCTGCTGCCCAGCTTACTTCGACCAAAGTCTGATCTTCCGGACCAATGGAATAGGACACCACCGATCTCTGCTGGCCATCCACAAATAACCTCAGAGGCTGGTTTTCCAAACTCTGAACACCGGAATTAACGATGCGGATACCCATGGTAACGGGTTGACCGGCAAGGATCACCGGTGAATCGAACCATACCGAATCAACAAAAACATTGTCGGTTTGGGAGGCCTGCAGAGGTATAAAATATGCTGGAGGTACCGTATCGATGACAGCACCTTCAAGTCCGGTGGTGCTTTTTTGAAAATCACTGATATAGTATGCCCGCTTGTTTCCGGCAGGCTCTTCAGAAAATAATTCTGATTTCCGGCGCATCACATCAGCAATTGAACGTACCTGCGCCGATTCACTGATTTCCTGAACCATGTCAATAAATTCCTCACGGCTCACAAAGCGCTGATGCCTGCCTTCAAAATCATTGGTAAGCAGCAGGAAACGGTCAGCAGGACCATACATGGAGGCAATTTCCAATGCCCTGTTCCGGGCCAGATCAAGCAAACGGCCTTGGGCAGACAAAGCATTCATGCTAAAAGAGTTATCAACATAAACACCCACTGCGTTCCCTTCACCGGTAATTTCCTCATCACCAAAAGGAATATAAGGACGCGCAAAAGCCATCACCAGAAATGCAATTACCAGTATCCTTGCCAGGAGAACCAGCAAATGCTTTAATCGGGATTCCTTGTCGGATGCTTCACTCAATTGCTGCAAAAATGCAATATTGGGAAAGTAAACCGTTCTGAACCGCCTGAATCGAAACAGATGAATGATTACAGGAATACTGACGGCAAACAAGGCAAATAAAAATCCGGGAAAAACAAAACTCATTATAACAATTCCTCTAACTGTAGTGAATCAATACAACTTTTTATAGAATAACCCCGCAAAGTTACATTTATTTCTCCTTTCGTGCCATCATACGATCACAGTAACCGGAATCTTGCATACCTTCTGTATCTTTCTTTTTCCCGATTAAAAAAAAAAGCGTAATTTTCACCACTTTTTCATGGATTTCACTTTTTTAACAAGTATCCTTTTTATTCACATAAATTTTTCATCCTATGCGTAATTCTTTATTGAAGATTTTTGCTTCGATTTTTGTTTTATTGTTTTTCAATGGCCTGAAGGCTACTGAAGACATGCGTTTATTGCGTTTCCCGGACATCAGCGGCGATCAGATTGTGTTCGTTTATGCCGGCAACATCTGGACCGTTGATGCCGTTGGTGGTGACGCCCGTCAGCTCACTTCGCACAAAGGATTGGAGTTGTTTCCCAAACTTTCACCCGACGGTCAGTGGATTGCTTTTTCCGCTGAGTATAGTGGCACACGTCAGATTTACGTCATGCCCTCTCAGGGTGGCGCACCGAAACAGCTTACCTGGTATAACGACGTAGGCCCCATGCCGCCAAGAGGTGGGTTTGACCATGTGGTATTAGGCTGGACACCAGACAGCAGGAAAGTGCTGTTCCGTGCCAACCGGACACCTTACGGGGACCGCATGGGAAAATATTTCCTGGTTGACATCGAAGGGGGGCTGGAAGAACCCCTGCCCATCCCTCACGGCGGATTTGGCGTACTTTCACCCGACGGCAACAAAATGGTTTTCGCTTACGTGGACCGGGAGTTTCGCACATGGAAACGCTATAAGGGTGGTCGCGCCTCCAACCTGTGGATATACGACTTGCAGGAAAATACTGCTCGCGAAATCACCGATTTCAAAGGCACCGATCATATCCCACACTGGTATGGCGACAAGATATATTTCGCTTCCGACCGCGACAAATGGCTGAACATTTACAGCTACGATGTCAACACAGAGGATATTAAACAGATCACTTTTCATGATGATTTTGATGTGATGTGGCCAAGCGGTACCGGCAACCGGCTGGTGTATGAAAGTGGCGGGCACATTTACCGTCTTGATCTGGATACCGAAGAATTGGAGCGCGTGAGGGTCAATATTCAGTATGATTTCTCCAATACCCTTCCTTACAGGAAAAATGTGAAGGACAATATCCACAGCATGGCCATATCACCAACCGGCAACCGGGTTCTTTTTGATGCCCGTGGCGACATATTTTCCGTGCCCGCCGGCGATGGTACCACCCACAACCTCACCAGACAGCAGGGTGTGAGGGCGGTTTACCCCCAATGGTCGCCAGACGGACGCTGGATAGCATATTACGATGACAGCACCGGCGAATATGAATTGTACCTGCTGGAAAACAACGCCCACGCAGAACCAAGGCAAATGACTTTTGAATCGCAGGGGTGGAAGTATCAGCCGGCCTGGTCGCACGACAGCCGTTACCTGGTCTATTTCGACCGCAGCATGCATCTTTGGTTGCTGGATATCGAAAATGGTAACCACAAAATCATCGACCGCCCAACTGCAGAAGAGATCAGGCAATATCATTTCTCTCCAGATAATCGTTGGATAACCTATGCAAAAAGCAGCCGCAACGGCCTGGGAGCTGTTTGGGTTTACAATATTGAAACCGATGAAGCACGTCAGCTAACCGGAGACACCTACAGCGAAAGCAATCCGGTGTTCAGCAAATGCGGTGAATACATCTTTTTTACCTCAAACCGTGATTTTAACCTGACCTTCTCCAGTTTTGAATTCAACTATCTCTATAACCAGGCCACCAGGATATATGCACTGCATTTGACAAATGAAAGTCCAAGGCTTTTTGAGCCCACTGAAACCGTAGAACCCAGCGCCAACGGCGACAATTCAGGAACCGATGACGATGATGAGATACGCGTACGCATTGATTTCGATGGTGTTGATCAGCGTACGGTTGCATTCCCGATGTCAGCAGGAAGCTATTGGGGCTTGCAACCGGTGAAGGACGGTCTGGTATATTTCACCGGAAGAGGCATGCGCCGCTATGTTCTAAGTGACCAAAATGACCAGTCGATCATGGATGGGATCAGCTCCGGTATCGTAAGCGCGAACGAAAGCAAGTTCCTGTATCAGCACCGGGGCGACTACGGGGTTGAAAGCCTTGCTCCCGGTCGTACTGCCGGCGAAGGACTGCTTGATCTCAGCGATATGAACATGCGTATTGAACCAATGAAAGAGTGGGAGCAGATCTTTTTGGATGGGTGGCGCATTTACCGTGACTTTTTCTATGTGGAAAACCTTCATGAAATTGACTGGGAAGGATTCTACGAAAGGTATTCTCAATTGCTGCCATATCTCAATCACCGCTTCGATCTGGATTATATGTTCGGTGAAATCATTGCAGAAACCAATACGGGTCATGCCTATGTTGACTATGGTGATTTTGAAACCGTTGAGCGCATTGAAACGGGCCTGCTGGGGGCAGACCTTGAAGCAGATCACCGAAACGGCAGATACCGGATCGTCAAGATCTATCAGGGAGAGCACTGGAATAATGACCTGCGTTCACCGCTTACCAAGCAGGGCATTGACGTGCGCGAAGGAGATTACCTCATCAGTATTGACGGTAACGATGTAACAACATCTGTTAACCCTTACAAGTTTCTTGAGGGACGCGTAGGCAAATCCACCGAGATAACTGTAAACAGTCGTCCCGATGGCAGGGGAGCACGCACCTATACCATCAGGCCCATCTCCAGTGAGGTGGCACTCCGCCACCTCGATTGGGTCGAAACCAACCGTGCTATGGTCGATGAGCTTTCAGGCGGCCGCATCGGTTACATCTATGTGTCCAATACCTCGTTCGACGGTAACAGGGAACTGTTTAAGGGAATGTACGCATACCATCACAAGGATGCATTGATCATTGATGAAAGGTTTAATGGCGGTGGCTTTATTCCCGACCGCATGGTGGAGATCCTGACACGCGAAACCCATGCCAGGTGGTACCGTGCAGGTCTGGATTACCCAATGCGCACTCCCGGTGTTGCCCATGACGGACCAAAGGCAATGCTTATCAACCAGTTTAGCTCTTCCGGCGGAGATGCCTTCCCCTATTTTTTCCGCCAGAGAGGACTTGGCACCATCATCGGAACACGCACTTGGGGTGGACTTGTAGGTATGACAGGCAATGCACGGCTGAAAGATGGCGGCTACATCGGTGTGCCCCGGTTTGGTATCTATAATGACAAGGGTGAATGGATCATCGAAGGTATTGGTGTATATCCCGATATTGAGGTGGTTGACGAACCACATAAGATCGCCCGCGGGGAGGATCCCTCTTTAGAAAAAGCCGTGGAAATCCTTCTCAGAGAGCTGGAAGAAAATCCCCCAAGGCCCTGGCCGGTTCCAGAACCACCAGACCGTTCCGGCTGGATAGAAGTGGAGATCAGATAGAGAATAGGTAATTAAAGAATGACAAAAGATGGTGGTGCAAAATTGTATCACCATCTTTTTTTGAACCTGCATTATTCATGCTTTTAATTTAGGTCAGATGCAAGGCGTCGAAAGCCGCCGACATAGTAGTCTATTTCAAGGCTTTCGCAACGAAGCAGATGGCCTGAAGTAAAAGCACCTGAAAAAAGCAAACAAATTAAGTTTATATAAGC
>SKTQ01000017.1 GCA_007122505.1 Bacteroidales bacterium
CAGGTGACGGCCTTCCCAGGGATATACTCTTCTTTCGGCAATTCTCTCATCCACCGTTCCGCCAATAAGCCCAAGGGCTGCATATTCCCATTCGGCTTCGGTGGGCAGCCGGTAGCGTGGCAGAAGCAAGCCATCTTCCCATCTTACACGTCTTGTTCCATCACCCCTGGGGTCTAAATCTTCCAGGTTGCGGCGTACAAGGCCTTCATACTGTCCTTCCAGATAGGCCCTGGTAGTAAAGTGATTGCCTCCTTCCTGCTGGTCAAGATTCCAGTCAAGTATCCCCTCACGCACAAGGATCATTTCGTTTACACGGTCGGTTCGCCAACGCGCGTATTCCGTGGCCTGAACCCAACTGACACCTACAACGGGATAATTATGGTATGCAGGATGACGGAGATAATTCTCCACAAAAGGTTCGTTATAAGCCAGCGGGTCACGCCATACAAGGGTGTCGGGCAGCGCATCAAAATATTTTTGCGGGCTGGTTTGTCTGAATATCCTGCTGGTCCAGAACAAATACTCCAAATAGTCAACGTTCCTGATCTCTGTTTCATCCATAAAGAAAGATGAAACAGTAACACGCCTTGGAATATTGTTCCATTCAAACATCATGTCCTGTTCCGTCCTGCCCATCACAAAAGTACCACCTTCGACAAAAACCAGTCCGGGCCCCTTTTCCTGAAGTGTATGACGGGAAACCTCAAAACCACCGGTTTCAGGGTCATTGTAACTCCATCCTGTTGTCTGGGAAGTCTCTCTCTGGATTAAACCGCAGGAACTGAAAAACATCGCGCTGACAAATACTGCGAGTAAGATCGGAATGCTTCGCTTGATCTGCTTTACCATTTGCATATGCATTTTAAAAATTTGGTCACAAAAATAACTAAAATCTTGGATAGTTTATTATACGTCCGCCAATATTTCTTTGCGGGCAATTGAAACGAAAGGCAAGGCTTAACTCATGGGTGGCATGCATTACATCGGAAAAACCCGACAAAGAATAATCATAGCTATAGCCAATGCGGTATTCACCCATGTTGATACCAAGCAAAAACACGATGGTGTTGTTCACGGCAGCAGGTGTTTCGATCCAGTGCCGGTACCAGACGCCGAGCATCAAAGGTATGGCACCCGCATAAATCCCTCCGCTTATGTGAGAATGGGTACCCTGATGCTGAAAAACAATGTTTGGAGAGAAATAATAAGACCTGCCCCGGTCGGCTCCAAACCCGGTCTGTGATCTTTCAAAATACAAACCGGCGTGAGCAGTATATTTTACCGGAAGAATCGATTGCGCATCATTAAACAGACTCATGTTGGGTTCGTTCAAATGATGGGCAGAAATACCTCCGTAAAATTTTTGTGAGAAAAATAGTACGCCGGCAGCCAGATCCAACCCATGTTTGTAATTGTTGTCGGGCGGCGGTTCACCTGAGTCTTCAAAAACAAATCGGTCCCAGCGTGAATCGTTCCGGACATAGCCTGCCTGAACGGCAAAATGCACAAAATGATCACCGGTAACCATTAAATGATAGGAGTAGATTCCTGAAATCGTGTGTCGCATCATATACATGTTCGGATGATCACTGGTGATCATCAGCCCAACACCACCCTGAAGGGCTTCAACATATTTGTCAAATGAAAAGTTGATGGTGTGAAGATTCTCTATTGACCTCAACTGTCTGTAATTAAGAGCTATGCGAGAGCATCCGGTTGAGCCGGCAAACCCCGGATTTAAATAAACCGGTGCAGCATAAAACTGAGAAAAAACAGGATCCTGCGCAAAAACCATGGCAGACCGGCCAAATGGCTGCATCATCAATAATAAAATAATCATAAGGGTGATTGGTCTCATACCTGTCTTTTCAAAAGAAAAAGCTGTATGCGTTAAAGAACGCAGATTATGCAAAAACAAATATACAATGTTTTAACTTTATTTAATTTTGATGAGGATTTGTTCGGACAGGGCATACAATGATATATACTATCACCCTGAATTGGGCGTTATAAAATCAATTAAACTTTAGGGTCAGATATCTTGTTCATTTAATGAAAGCTTATTGATCCTGATTTCTAAATTACAGAATCAAAGATGTTCAGAAACCTACTCAATTGCTGCAAACCACATTTTGGCATACTTTTATTCATCACATACTCTCTGACGGTTTCCGCCACCGGGCCCACCAAAGAAATTACCTGGCGAAGTCCGGTTCCAAACTACATCAACGAAGAAGAATACCTGGAATCCATCTATTTTGATGGTGCCTATTACACCGATACCCTTCATCATATTCCGATTTACAGATACCGTGTGCACAACCCGGTTCCCCATTTTTCACATCAGTTTACATTAGATAATAAGGAATTTGTTCCGGTTACCGAAAGGGAAGAGGCCATTTTGCGTCTGTACAACTTTCATCAGGAAGAAATTATTCTGCATCATGAGTTACAAAGTGCCCGCAAAAGGTCATATTCTGTTGCCGGCTTTTTTCCATTTGTTTATGATGCGGCCACCGATAGTTTCAAAAAACTGAACGCTTTCGATCTTTCGGCCCAACAAGTGTTTGATCCTTCTATGCAGATTGTTTCCGGGTCGGATTTTGCTGAAAGCTCGGTGCTGGCCAATGGCAACTGGTACAAGTTGTGTGTAGATGAGACCGGCATTTACCGACTGGGTTACAATGACCTTGAGGCTCTGGGTATTGATCCCGGAACGGTACAGAAACAAAATATCCGTTTGTTTGGCAATGGCAGCGGAATGTTGCCGGAGGCCAATGCTGCGTTTGAGTTTAGTGATCTTAAGGAAAACGCAATATATGTTTCGGGCTCTTCAACAGGCAACTTTGGCCAGAATGACTACATCCTGTTTTATGGTCGTTCACCCAATACCTGGCATGCTGAATTTTTTCCGGACAATGGTGATGACTCCGATGAAGATGACGCTCCCGCCGGCAGGTGGCTTTTCCGGCACAATGTGCATCTGTATGCCACCGATGCGTGCTATTTCATAACTACAGACCAGGGGCCGGGTAAACGAATTGAATCAAAGGGAAGCGTTCAGGATTCGCCCACTCACCAGGTGAATACCTTTCGTGATTATGCATTTCACCAGCGTGACCTGATCAATCTTTTGCATACAGGCCGTGTTTGGTTCGGTGAGGTGTTTGATGCAACCCTTAACCGGCAGTTTACGTTTGATTTTCCCAACCTGGCATCAGGATCGACAGGTACCCTGGAGGCATACCTGGCTGCCCGGGCACCCGTGGGTAGCAGCTTTACGGTAAATGCAGGCGGACAGCAATCACAATTCCCGATCATGGCGATCAATCCGGCCGATTATAACGGTTACTATGTTAGGGCAAATAACGATTTCATGGATTTTACCCCCAATAACCCTGACAGGGTAACGGTGAACCTGACATATAACAGGCCGGGAGCCGGCACAAGGGGGTATTTGAATTACCTCGCAGTAAATGTCGACAGAGACCTTCGCTTTCCCGGCGGCCAGATGCCCTTTCGGCAGGTTGACCATATTGGCCACGACAAAGTGGTGGAATATGTGTTATCAGACTTCGGTCCAAATGTTACCGTGTGGGATGTCACCGACCGCTTTCATATCACAGAACAGCAACTAAGTCAGCAGGGAAATACCCGCCGTTTTACCCTTCCCGCAGACACCATCCGCGAGTTCGTTGCTTTTGATGGCACTGCCTATCTGGGTGTAAATCCTGTGGGACAGATCCCAAACCAGAACCTGCATGCCATGGCGCCGTCCGATTTGATCATTGTAAGTCCCGATAATTTGCTTCCTGCCGCGGAGCGACTTGCACAATACAGGAGGGATAACAACGGACTAACTGTGGGTATTGTAACAACCGATGAGGTGTATAATGAGTTTTCTTCAGGAAGTCCTGACATCTCCGCTATCCGGAACTTCCTGCGCATGTTTTACCAAAGGGCCGAAACCCCGGATCAGATGCCGCGGTACTTACTGTTGTTTGGTAATGGTACATACGACAACAAAGACCTCCTCGGATATGGCGGCAACCTGATCCCAACCCATCAGAGTTACGCATCCATTTCGCTTCGCGCCTCCTACATGACCGATGATTACTTCGGACTGCTTGCAGAAAACGAGGGCCAGGACGCTATAGGTGTTGTAGATATCGGCATTGGTCGTTTTCCTGTACGCACACTGGAACAGGCCGAAATGTTAGTGGATAAGACCATTCGTTATGAAAAACGCGTGCCTGGGATGGAACCCGGCGGTGACAACCTGGATTTTACAGGTGTAGTGTCAAATTATGCAGACTGGAGAAACAATGTGGTGTTTGTGGCTGACGATGGTGATAACAACACACACTTCCTGCATGCTGAAGAATTTGCCGACAAACTGCAGGCAAGCCATCCCCAGTATAATGTGCAGAAAATTTATCTCGATGCCTACCAGCAGGTTACGCTCGCCGGTGGTTTGCGTTATCCGGATGTGAACCGCGCCATCAACGAAGCTGTTAACAGGGGCTCTTTACTGATCAATTATGTCGGACATGGCGGCAAACGCGGCCTGGCTCAACAGCGGGTTTTGACATTCGAAGATATCGCAAGCTGGAACAATAAATACAATATGCCGGTGTTTATGACCGCCACTTGTGAATTCAGCAGCTTTGATCATCCGGATCCTGATGATCTTTTTGCAGGTGTGCGCATTGTTTTGAAACCGGTGGGAGGTACCGTTGCATTATTTACCACAACACGACTTGCCTGGTCAGGAAACAACAAAACCCTGAATGCAAACTTCATGGAAACCATATTCTCTACGGATGATGCCGGCAATCTCCTGCGGATGGGTGACCTTATCCGCATCGCAAAAGAGAAAAGCAGCGGAGTGAGCCTGCCCATGCAGTTGCGTAACTTTGTCCTTCTTGGTGATCCTTCCATGCAAATGGCTTATCCAAC
>SKTQ01000278.1 GCA_007122505.1 Bacteroidales bacterium
ACAAAAAAATGACCTTCAAAGAGGAATTGGTGTTGTTTTTAAAAGAATACGGCATTGATTACAATGAAAAATACTTGTGGGATGATGATTAAGCTGCCCTTCAGGGCGTAGGGTGCGGGCAAAGGTTGTCCTGATATCAAGGTTTTGCCTCTGGACAAAAATAATTAGCTTTACATCTGTTTTCCGGATAGAACACCCACTTTATTAAAAGACATATTTTTTTACCCAAACAACACATAACAAAAAGAACTGGTTTGTCAATTTGTTTATATACAGTGTTTTAGAACCTAAAACCATGTTCATGTTTTTACTCAGGAGTTTTTGTGATTTTTGACGGGACACCCATTTACAACTAAACACAGCTATATATACATGTCTATCAGCAAGTTAAAGATTAGACAAAAGTTTTATCCGGAAGTCAGGAAAGAGCAACAACGGATTGCGGTTGATTTTTTCACCGCAAAGACGCAGAGCACGCAAAGAAAATGTACCAATTTATCAATTATTCGATTATCAATGATCAATGAAAAATTTCTGTTATAATTAACAGGTCAAGCCCGGCCTATACATGGTGATGGCAGACACCATACTTTTTTTCTGCTTACTTCTTACTCTTCCCTTAAGTCCCTTAAGTCCCTTAAGTCTCAGCTCTCAGCTCTCAGCTCCCAGCTCTCAGCTCCCTGTGTGTCAAAAAATCCTGTCATAGACGTTTCATCATTTATGGATATATGTGTGCATTCATGAATTGTGAGTGTTTTTTCCTGAAGTCACATCCATCCGTCAAAAGAACCCGAAACTCTTCAGGGTGGAACCGTCTTACACCAGCAACTTCCTGCGCAGTGCGGCAATGGATTCGTCAACGGTCATTTTGGCGGTGTTTAGCCTGACAAAGGGTTGCCGTGGCGTTTCATAAGGAGCGTCAAAGCCGGTTAGGTCTTTGATCTGTCCTTTGCGCGCCAGGGCGTACAAACCTTTGGGGTCGCGCTGCATGGCGGTTTCCGGGTCGCAATACACAGATACCTCAAAAAAGTCGCTTGGGCCAACAATCTCACGGGCCATCTCGCGGTCTTCATGGAAGGGCGACACAAAAGCACAGATTACGATGGTGCCATGCTCTAAGAAAGCCCTGGCCATGTGTGCAGCCCTGCGGATGTTTTCTTTACGGTCCTCGGGGGTAAAACCCAGGTCGCCGGTTAGCCCTCCGCGGATCATGTCACCATCAAGGATGGCCGTTTGTTTGCCTTCTTCCCAGAGCAGCAGCTCCAGTCCGTTGGCGATGGTGCTCTTACCTGCGCCCGATACGCCGGTTAGCCATATCACCATGCCCTTGTGCCCGTTCCGCCGTTCGCGTTCCTCCCGCGACACACCCGAAGGAGCCCAGATCACATCCGTCGATCTTTTTGTGTATAACCGTCTGTTCCATTCGCTCACATCGATCTCTCCCGATTGCTTCGCCTGTTCTTCAGCTTCTTCCACAGGCTCTGGTTGGCTATGCCCCCAGAGGGTTTCGGTCTTTCCTGTACCATCCTCCAGCTTTAACGACAAACCCTCCACAAAAACCGGACTCACTACAGGGCCGTTCATTTCCACCTGCACCGCTTTGCGCACCATGCCGGCACCTGCCGTAACATTGGTGTCGGGGTCTACCAGGATAAAGCTTCCGGTATTGATGTTCCTGCGGTAGGTGTCCAGGAACAACGGCATCGAGGTGTCAATACTGACCCTGCCAATTTCATTCAGCTCAAGCCGGGTTGCTTCCTTGCGCTGCATGGTATCCACATCGATCTGATAGCTCAGCTTCCTGACTACCGCCTGGATAGTGCGCGTGGTGTGCATCAGCAGGTAGCGTTTGTTGAGCTCCATGGGCTCTGCCGACATCCAGCAGAGGTATGCATCGAACGACCGGCTGAAGTGGGGTACGTTGTTTGAACGTGCGATCATATCCCCCCGGCTGATATCGATTTCATCATCAATTTGCAACACCACCGAGTCGCCGGCACGGGCCTCCTCAGTCTCCCCGCCATAGATGGTGATGGCTTTGATACGACTGGTCAGCCTGGATGGCAAAACAGTAACCTTATCACCCACCCTTATGGTGCCGGAACTTATTCGTCCGGCGTAACCCCTGAACGAAGGGTTGGGACGGATCACATATTGCACCGGAAAACGGAAGTCGATCAGGTTGCGCACTGCATCCACATGCACGTGTTCCAGGTGGTAGAGCAGGGTAGGGCCGTTGTACCAGGGCATGTGCGCACTCTTCTGAACAATATTGTCTCCCTTTAATGCAGAAATCGGGATAAAGGTAATGTCGTCAACATCCATTTTCGAGGCAAAGTCGCGAAAATCTGCCACAATCCCTTCGAACACATCCTGGCTGTAATCAACCAGGTCCATCTTGTTAATCGTCACCACCAGGTGCGGTATCTGCAGCAGCGTGGAGATAAAACTGTGCCGCTTGCTTTGTGTCAGCACCCCCTTTTGGGCGTCAATCAGGATAATGGCCAGGTCGGCGGTGGACGCTCCCGTGACCATATTCCGGGTATATTGAATATGTCCCGGTGTGTCGGCAATGATAAACTTCCGCCTGGGTGTGGCAAAATACCGGTATGCCACGTCGATGGTGATCTTTTGTTCCCGTTCGGCCCGCAAACCGTCGGTGAGCAGCGCCAGGTTAACCTCGTCTTCACCACTGTTACGACTGGTAAGCTCTATGGCCTCCATCTGGTCTTCAAAAATGGATTTGGAATCATACAACAATCGCCCGATAAGTGTCGATTTCCCGTCGTCAACACTCCCTGCCGTGGTAAAGCGGAGGAGGTCCATTTTTAGGTACTTGTTGTTCCCTTGGTTCATTTTGGGTGCTATTTTGGTATTAGGACCATGTGGCATGGTGTAAAAAGTAAGCAGTAAGTAGTAGATAGTAAGCAGCAAAAACCACTATTTATGCTTAGCGGAAAAATTTTATTCATGATTGCAGAACTTTTCAGGCTTTTTGATCATGCTTTCAAGCATTCGTTGTATTTCCGAGTTTAATGCTTTCAGCTTTTCATAAGATTCGTTGCTAAGATATTTACAGTCCAGCGAAGTTTCCATCCAGTGTAATGTTTCACAACTTTCTGATTGTGCATCAATAAGCTTGGAAACAAATGATTTAATGTATTTTCTTTTCGGCCATGATTCGGCAATATTTGCTCCAATAGCACGGGATGATCGCCGGATCTGGTCAGTAAGGGCATATCGTTCTTCTTTCGGGAATGATAGTGATGCTTTATAAATCAGGTAAGACAAATTCCTTGCCTTTTGATAAACCAAAAGATCCTTAAACCCCTGATAATTTTTGCCTTCCATGACTATCTGTATAAACTCTCTGCCGTCCTTAAGCTGCTTACTATCTACTACTTACTGCTTACTTTTCCGCTCTCACCCTTCTAAAAATACCCCGCCCGTTTCCTGTCTTCCATAGCCGTGTCGCTGCGCTTGTCGTCGTTGCGGTTGCCACGCTCGGTGACCCGTGCGGCGGCCACTTCTGCGATGATGTCTTCCATGGTGGATGCCTTTGACAGGATGGCACCGGTGCATGTGGCATCGCCGATGGTACGGAACCTTACATCTGTCTCAAAGACTTTCTCCTCGGGTTGTATGGTCACAAAAGGCGTGTCGGCCAGCAACACGCCGTTGCGCCAGAACACGCGGCGCCGGTGTGTGAAATAGATGTCCGGGATCACAATGCGTTCGGCAGCAATATACTGCCACACATCCATCTCTGTCCAGTTGCTCAGGGGAAATACGCGAAAGTGTTCGCCCGGGTTCTTCCGGCCGTTGAAAATATTCCATAGCTCCGGTCGCTGGTTCTTGGGGTCCCACTGGCCAAAAACATCGCGATGTGAGAAAAAGCGCTCTTTGGCCCTGGCCTTCTCCTCATCCCGCCTTCCGCCCCCCAGCGCACAGTCGATGCGGTGCTCCTTCAAAGCATCAAGCAAGGTAACCGTTTGCAAGACATTGCGACTGGCATCCGGACCTGTTTCTTCCTTAACACGGCCCTTGTCTATTGATTCCTGTACACTTCCCACGATCAGCCGCGCACCGGTATCTTGTACCAGCCAGTCGCGAAAAGTTATCGTTTCCGGAAAATTATGCCCGGTGTCAATATGCATCAGCGGAAAAGGAAAACGCGACGGGTAAAAGGCCTTGCGCGCCAGGTGAACCATCACAATGCTGTCTTTTCCGCCGCTGAAAAGCAGGGCAGGGCGCTCAAACTGTGCGGCAACCTCACGCAAGACAAATATTGCCTCGTTTTCCAGGGTTTGTAAATGTGTTATTGGTGCCATAAGGATTGATTAATGCTTTCCACTATTTGTCATAAAATATACACCTATGCCTCCGGATCCGGCAGCTGACAGCCCGGCTAAACCACATTAGCTTTTCCCAATTTGATACACCTGGAAACCAATATTTTGCATGGCTTTTCCATCGAGGATGTTGCGTCCGTCGAATAGGAATGCCGGTTTCAGCATGTTGTCATGTATTTGTTTCCAGTCGTAGCCGCGAAACTCATCCCACTCGGTGATCACCATGGCGGCGTGGGCATCCTGCAAAGCAGCATAGGGGTCATTATGAATCACTAAGCGCGCACGGATATCGTCTTCTGTCAAAATGCCATTGTGATCTTTCATTTGCTGCAGATAAAGAATGTCGTCGTACATCCTTTCCGGGCTCACGCGGGGGTCATACACATGTACCTCTGCCTGGTCCTGCAGAAGCTCATCGGCCACATATATGGCTGCAGACTCGCGGGAGTCGTTGGTGTCTTTTTTGAATGCCCAGCCCAACATCGCCAGCTTTTTCCCCGAAACAGTGTTGAAGAGCGTGGTGATCACCTTTTGGGCAAAGCGATGCTTCTGATAGTCATTCATGATGATCACCTGCTCCCAGTAATCGGCCACCTCCGGAAGGCC
>SKTQ01000093.1 GCA_007122505.1 Bacteroidales bacterium
AACCCGTGACATATAGACTGATAAAGCAGCGGTTTCGGAAGTATCCATCCGGTCCGGGCTTTATCGGTCAGGTAATTTGTCATGGATATTCACTATGGTCATATTAAATCCGATGAACACGCGAAGCACGTTGTTGCAATTATTTGCCAATAAGCCAAATAATTGCTTTTCAAGTTTGCAAAGCAAGAAATATTTTTCTAAACTTTGCGTTTTAACAATCATGTTTTAGTATTTCTTATCGAAATGTCGGGTGTTGATTTGGTGATTATTGTTCCTGTTTTCAACGAACAGGACAGCTTGATGAGATTTAAGTCAGAAATGGATGCATTTATCCAGGTTTCTGATGTTTCTGCAAGCATTTTATTTGTAAATGACGGATCAACTGATAACAGCTTACCATTGATTCAACATATTTGCAGCCAAAACAAACATTACGCCTATATTTCTTTATCCGCCAACATGGGATTGAGTGCTGCCATCAAGGCCGGAATTGACCATTGCAGCAGCAAGTGGATAGGCTATATTGATGCAGACCTTCAGACCAGTCCTGCAGATTTCGCGTTGATGTTTCCTTATATAAATGAATTTGATTTGGTTATTGGCCATCGCCACCAGCGTAAAGACAAAGCAGTCAAAAGGATTTCCTCATTGGTTGCCAATGCATTTCGGCGCAGAGTACTAAAAGATGGTGTGCATGATACAGGTTGCCCGCTAAAGATCATAAAAACAGAAATGGCTCGCAAGCTTCCATTTTACAAGGGCATGCACCGGTTTATACCAGCACTGGTCCAAATTCAGGGTGGTAATGTAAAGGAAGTACCTGTAAGGCATTTCCCAAGGATAGAGGGAAAGTCAAAATACCATCTCTCAAACAGGATCATTCATCCCTTTATTGATACATTGGCCGTATATTGGATCAAAAAAAGAACCATGAATTATCAATTAAAGGAATAATTTTTATCAGATAACCATAACCGTGGAATATGCATTGATTTTGGGCCTCGGCATGATTGCCCAGGCGTTGTTTTCGGCCAGGTTTATCATTCAGCTAACCAAATCAGAACTTGCCGGCAAGGTAGTTTCTCCGGCTTTATTCTGGAAACTTAGTTTGCTGGCCTCTTTGCTTTTGATAATTTATGGTTTCTTACGAAACGATATTGTCATTATCGGTGGCCAGATTATTTCTTATTACATTTATATACGAAACCTGCAACTTAAAAATGAATGGAAACGAATAGTTTTTCCTCTCCGTTATTCTTTTCTATTTATACCATTATTTCTTCTTTTGTTCTTGATATTCTTTTCACTGGAATCGCTAAACGGACTGTTGCATAACCCTGAGATACCGCTATATTTACTTACTTACGGATCCATTGGCCAATTAGTGTTTACATTGCGATTTGTTGTACAGTGGGCACATTCAGAAAAAAAACATGAGTCAGCATTTCCTGCATCATTCTGGTTCATAAGCCTGGCAGGAGCTATTATAATCATTGGGTACGGAATTATGAGAAAAGATGCTGTTTTGGTTATTGGTCATCTGTTTGGGGCATTGGTCTATTCGCGGAACTTATTTTTGCACTTTTTCCAAAAGCAAGTACCCAAAAGAGAGTCATTCAGCATTTTGGCACAAATCAAACATTACCGTTTGATCATTTTTACTGCTTTTGTCGCCATTGTGTTGTTTGCAAATCTGAATGACTGGTCGGTTACAGAATCAACGGAAGCGAGGTATGCTCAAGTTTCCAAAGAAATGTTTGAGTCCGGAGATTACCTGCATCCTACACTCATGGGTATTAAGCATTACCATAAACCACCTCTAACATATTGGATAACGGTTGCCGGCTATAATCTGTTTGGTGTAAATGCATTTGGTGCAAGGTTCTTCCTGCAAGTTGCCGTTATTCTGCAAATATTAATAGTATATGGAATTGCCAAACTGCTTTTAAAGAGTAAAAAACTGGCATTTTTGTCGGCGGTAATATATTTTGCGCTGCCGGGAGTTATCATGTCCTCAAGAGCACTTACCACTGATGTTTACCTGACAACCTTTGTATTACTCTCCGTGCTTAGCTGGCTCCGATTTGCCATACATGGACAAAAGTTATACCTGCTTTTGTTTTATTTTTCGCTGGGCCTTGGTTTTTTCACCAAAGGGCCTGTCGTGTTTATCTTTCCGTTTTTTATTTTAACAGGTCTTTATTTTGCAGGAATACGGCCACAAAAGCACCTTTATTACCATCTGTTTGGGGTTTTCATTATGTTGATAGCCGGACTCAGTTGGTTTGTGTACTTGTATGTGATTGACAACCGGTTTCTCGATTATTTTTTGATCAGACATACAGTGGAAAGGTTCACAACAGACGTATTCAAACGTACCGAACCCTGGTGGTATTTTCCGGTGGTTGTTGTTGCTTCCAGCTTTCCGTGGGGGGTAATCCTGTTCACACGTTTGGTTCGTTTCAGAAACCTGCGCTCCATCAAAGGCATTATATTTTTTATGTGGGTGGTTCCGCCCATTCTTTTCTTTTCCCTGAGCAGCTCGAAATTAATGTTGTATGTACTGCCTGTTTATGCAGGGGTTGCCATTGGTGCCATCTGGGCATGGACCCGTTTAAAACAGTCTCAAAAAAACCTTTGGGGGAATATTCAATTCATTTTTCATCTTATTGTACTCGCAGGCTTGACAACGGTTCCATTTTTTGAAAGCGAATTGTCTTGGTCAAAGCATGTATATTTCCTGCTGATTATGACATCCTCCGTGCTGATTGTCCTAAGGTTTACACCTATCGTTAGCAGGGAAAAGCCCATATGGGCCGCTGCTGTTTTTATGTATGGTTTGACATTGATTATGCCATATATATTTGAATATAATCCGGGAAAAGTAAAAGACACCCGGCGTATTGTGGAATATATTGATAACCAACTGCCTGATACTAAAAACATTTTAATTTTTGACCGGCGGCTGCCATCAATACAATTTAACTCAGATTACAACATTATATCACTATATGCAGGAGAATATACCCTGGCAAGAGAAGTTCAATTTGAAAAGGATCATCAATGGCAAAACAATTTAATTAACCTTCTTGAAAAACCCGAGCGCATAAATGAACTGATAAAGCCTGGTAATATAATGATCATAAGGTCTTCAAAAGCAATCCCTGAAGATTTTGAGGAGGCTTTCAATGCCTTTAAATATCGAAAAAACATCGACAGATACGATATATATCATTTTTAACTTTTAAACACATAAATCCCTCAGCACAAAAGAATTATACTGGCATCTATACTGCAAAAACGTAAGAAATAATTTGGCTATTCGCGTAATCTCACCTCACGTGTCCAGTGGGTAGTGCGCCCCATAAAGCGCATGCCCATTACGTAACCCCGAAGCCGAAGCGTGTTGTTGTCTTCAAGGCGGATATAGGCAGTATAGGTGCGACCGTTTTCCGGATCATATATGGTGCCTCCCGACCACTCATTTTTTGATGCATCGTAAGAAAAGCCCTGCAAAAGCTCCAGCCCCATTAGGGGCCTGCGGCGAAGCGCACGGTCTGGATTCTCCTTGTCTAATTTAGGTGTCCCGTCATCCTCAAGCGGCTCGTCCAACCAGACAATTTTGCCATAAAAACTACCACCCCTCTCAAAAATTTCGATCTGCGACTGGCCTTCACCGGTTAGCCAATGCCCGGCAATACGGTTTGCCTGACCATAGATAAAGGTGCCGGCCAATAAAAACACAACGACAAAAACAACAGGCTTTTTCATTTTTTCTGCTTTAAGGTTATACAACTGTATGAAATGCAAATGTAATAAAACATTCGTTAAAAATACATTTCCAAAAAAAATATCCTTAATATGTTTTGAGATAAATCCTTTCAGTGCAATAAGCCGCAACAACGCGCGGTGCATCCCAAACCTGCAAGGGTTAAACAAAAACACAACCATTGATCAACAATTTTGATCACACGTTGTTATTTTTGTAAACGCCTGTTTTGGTTAATACGCAGCTCTTGTCGCACAGTATGCTGATTGTAGTCTGAATGGGAGCTGGGAGCTGAGAGCTGAGTGATGAGTGATGAGATAGGGGAGAAAGTAAGAATTAAGCAGTAGAAAGTAAGCAGGGACAGGGCTTGACCTGTCATTGAATGAGATTTTTAAAACTTTGCGTGCTCTGCGTCTTTGCGGTTAAAAAATAGTTACGACTTCTTGACATTTAGACATTTTCACATTTATCCAAACCTATGAAAAAACCGTCCATATTTCAAATGATCAGGGCTCCCTTTCTGAGCTCTATAATTGCGCCCTTGCTTACAGGTACATTATTGAGCATCGCCATCAATGAAACCTTCTATACCATCAACTTTTTGCTGGTGCTGATCATTGGCATAGGTCTCCATGCAGCCGTAAACGTCTATAACGACATTTACGATACCATCCAGGGAACCGACAAGGTGAATGTGCACCGCAACGAAGCCAGCGGTGGCTCAGGGATTTTGCAGGACTTTCCGGAACTTATGGGTAAAATGTACGCCCTGGCCAGGGGTTCACTGGTGCTGGCATTACTGGGAACCATTGCCCTCACCTTTTTTATCGACCGCCAATTGTGGCCACACCTTTGGGTACTGTATCTTTTGTCGGCATTCTTCAGCAAATACTACACGGCACCACCGGCAAAACTGGCTTACCGCGGCCTGGGCGAAATCTCTGTTTGGTTTGCATTCGGCCCGATGGCCATATTGATAGCCACCGTCAGCCAAAATATCGGATTTCACCCGCAGGTGAATCTCCTGATGCCTGTCTCAGGACTAAGCACGCTGTCAATACTACTGGTGGGTCAGATGATCGATCTGGATGCTGACAGGGACGGAGGCAAACACGGCGTTGCCTCGCGACTTGGTACCAAAACAACATCATGGATATACCTGCTGGTACAACTCGCCATCGTG
>SKTQ01000014.1 GCA_007122505.1 Bacteroidales bacterium
CCATGCCTTTCCTGCTTGCGGTAGATCCCGAAGTAAGTGTGATACAATTGGGTGAGGATAACCCCTACGGGCATCCCCATCAACCTGTTTTGGAAAGGCTGGCAGCCATAGAAACCCAGGTGTACCGCAATGACCTGCACGGACATGTAATCATAGAAACCGACGGGGTGAATTATGAGGTCATCCTGAAAAGTAATTAATGCACAACACATTTAAAAAGATATAAGTCCCGGAAAATGCCACAAATAGTTTTCTGGCTTCCTCTCATTCAATCAATAATAATATAACAACATAGCATATCATGAAAGCGGTCGTAGACAAAATATCAGATGGCATAGCCACTGTTCTTATTGAAGAACAGGATGTGGTACTGCATATACCCGTCGCTTCCCTGCCCGAAAACATCAAGGAAGGTAACTGGCTAAGGGTGGATTTCTCCATTGATCACCAGCAAACCCAGGAGATGTATGAGAAAAATAAGCAAATGCTGCAGCAGTTGATCAACAAACAAAAGAAGCGCAGGTAATTCCTCTATGTCAATGATAGAGCTGCAAAATATTGACTTGTCTGTTGGGCAACGGCAAATCCTCAAAGATGTATCATTGCAAATTGCGAAGGGAGGCAGGCTGTTGATCCGGGGAGATTCCGGCACTGGAAAGTCTACTATCCTGCGCCTGATCCTGGGGCTTGTTCAACCTGATAATGGTCGCGTAATCATTGATGAAGAGGTGCAGAACAAACATAACATCTGGTCGCAACGTTTGAAGATGGCCTATGTTAGTCAGGATATGCAGCTTGGTCGTGGCAAAACCGAATCTTTTATAAAAGAAGTTTTTTCTTACCGGAACAACAGGCACCTGGTTTACGACCGAAAAGAATTAGCAAAATATTTTGATCTTTTTGGGATGAATGGAGTCGGCCCGGAGCATCGCCTGGAAGATTTATCCGGCGGGGAGCTGCAAAGGGTTGCTATTATCACCGCCTTGTTGTTAAAACGGCCCATCTATCTGCTGGATGAGATCACATCCGCGCTGGATGCCAATCTCAAAGCAAAAATTACCGGTCATTTCCTGTCAATGAAAAACGCCACGCTGGTGATAGTTAGCCATGATCAGCACTGGTATGAACATGACATTCAAACCTTAACGCTAGACTCATGACAGAGGCCGCCCCCGATATCACCCTGATTCGCCTGCTTTTGGGTTTCGCACTGTTAATCATTCCTGCAGGACTCTCCTGGTGGGTTCGCCTGGGAATTATCAGAAAAATGTTCGTGTCCACCGGACGCATGACCGCTCAATTGTTTCTTGTGTCTATTTTATTGATTTATCTTTTTGATATTGACAATCCATATATCAACACTGCCTGGGTGATCATCATGATCATTTTCGCGGCCGGGGCATCCATGATGAGCAGCGGATTGCGGTTCAGACACTTTTTTATACCCATATTTGCTTCCTATTTCCTCGGTGCGGGTTTTTCGCTACTCTATTTTATTGGAATTGTAGTGAACCCTGAGCGCCTTTTCACTGCCCAACTGCTTGTCGTACTGGGCGGTATGTTATTGGGAAACTCACTGAACAGTGTAATCATTGGTATTTCCCATTTCTATCAGGCCCTTAAAAAGGAAAAGAAAAGGTATCACTATCTGTTGTCGCTGGGTGCTTCCATAAGGGAAGCACAAATGCCATTCTTTCGCGAAGCGGTGATCGCGGCAATGAGACCTTTTCTTGCCAATATGGCCACCATGGGCGTTGTATTTCTTCCGGGTATGATGACCGGACAAATCCTTGGCGGCGCCTCACCCGATACTGCCATCAAATACCAGATCGCCATTATGCTCGCCATATTTACTTCCGTTACCCTGAGCATCAGCCTTTCTTTATTCTTTACGGCCCGCAAAGGTTTTGATGAATATGGTGTTCTTAAAGAAGAACTGTTTAAATGAAGTATACTGTAAGTTGGAAACAGTGGGAAGCCAGAAGAAGAAAACTGAGCCAAGTCTTTTAAATTATTGACTTTCAAAACACTTCGACCTTTAGACCTTTCGACATTTCGACCTTTAGACCTTTTGACCTTTTGACCTTTTGACCTTTCGACATTTCGACCTTTTGACCTTTAGACCTTTTGACCTTTTGACCTTTCGACATTTCGACCTTTAAACATCTTTCCAGCGCACCCGATTTATCATCCAGGCAGTCAAACATTTTGATTTTTTTTATTATATTTGATAACCCTATCCGGAAACCAAAGAAATGACTATCTATGCGATGGCAGATAGGCGCATCGCAGATAACAACGTGACCAAACATTTCTTAATGAATACACTAAAAAGAGCTTTACCCGGGCTGATAGCAGCTATTGGTATTGCTGTTATCATCCTGTTGTCTTTTGTTCTGAACCGGCCACCTGCAGTAGTTCCAGCAGATGCGCCCGCTAACGTATTCTCTGCAGAAAGGGCAGCCGTACACCTGCCATTTATTGCCTCTGAACCCAATCCCATTGGCAGCAAAGCCAATGAAGCAGTCCGGAATTATATTGTTAACCACCTTGAAAATCTGGGTTTGGAGGTTCATGTGCAGAAAACAAGCTATTATTATGCACCGGCTCAAAGGGCCGCCACATTGCACAACGTATTGACCAGAATTCCCGGCACAGGAGGCGGAAAAGCCATTTTATTTATGGGTCACTATGATACTTTGATCATGGCGCCGGGTGCATCGGATAATGGATCTGCCGTAATAACCATGCTGGAGTTGGTCCGGATGTTGCTGCACAATCCGCCACTAAACAATGACCTGATCTTTTTCTTTCCCGACGGTGAAGAATACGGCTTGCTGGGTGCCAGGGCATTTATGCGCGAACACCCGTGGGTTTCTGATATTGAAATAGTTATCAATTTTGAAGCCATGGGCACAAGCGGCCAAAGCATTATGTTCGAAACCGGAGAAAATAACTTCAAAACCGTAAAGGAATATGCCCGGGCTGTGCCATTCCCCACAGGAAACTCACTAAGCATGGAAATCTACAAGATGATGCCCACTACAACAGATTTTGAGGTTTTTAAAACCCGGGGATTCCAGGGATTGAATTTTGCCTATATAGGAAGCAGTTATGATTATCATACCGCGGGTGATAATATAGAAAACACCAGCCTGCGCTCCATTCAGCACCATGGCGAACATGCAGCAGCACTGGCATTGCATTTTGGCAATTTGGACCCGGACTTTGATTCCGACCGGGATGCCGTTTACTTCAATACCATTGGATACGGATTTGCCTATTACCCATACAACGCAGTACCTCCCATCGCCATCATTATTGCATTGATCATTTTGGGCATATTGATTACGGCTTTCATAAAGAAAAAAATCAAACTCTTGCATGTATTATTTGCGGGCATTGCTTTTCTTTTCAAATTGGTAATCATTTACCTTGGAACAAATAGCCTCTACCACATCATTGAATCGTATTATGCAAACAATGACCTGAAGCTGCTGCAGTACAATCAAAATGGTATTTTGGCGGGTTTTTTGTTCCTGGTTGCGGCTTTTTCGGTGGTATATATTCAACTGTTGGTTAAAGGTGTAAAAATCAGCCAAATGATTAGCATTTACCTGATATTGATGGTATTGCTGATTTGGGGCGGACAGTTTACCTGGCAAATTGCCGTGCTTGCACTTGCCATCCCTTTGCATATGTTTTTTGCCCACAGAAAGCCCATTGACGGCCACAGCCTTGCTTCCGGTGCCATCGTGATTTGGACACTAATCATGCTGACCGTATCTTTTACCGTTACAGGAGCAAGTTACTTGTTCAAATGGCCTCTCCTGATAGGAGTATTGCCTTTTTTGCTTTTGTTATTGATAAGGAAATTAAGAGAAGACAGTATCCGAATGTCCTTGTTGTTGGTGATGTGCGCCATACCATTGCTGCTATGGTTTCCTTATCTGATGTATCTCTTCCAGTTGGCCATGGGCTTATCCTTCATCGGTTTCAATATGATTGTTGCGGGATTGATGATGGGCTTACTTATTCCCCATGTATTTATAATATACAGGATCAATAAATGGATACTGCCCTCGGTTTTGGGCATGGCCGGTGTTATCCTGATCGTAACATTTGCCACGGGGCTGGATTATAATGAACGACACCGGAAGCAAAACAGGATTATTCATGCAACCGACGGAAATTCAGGCCAGAGCTTTTGGCTTAGTTTTGACGACCGTCCGGATAAATGGACGGTGCAATTTATCGGTGAGTCACCTGGCAATATCGCCCTGGCGCCTTTCTATCCTTATCATACAGGTGTTGCCAGGGGCAATATAGCACCCGGATTTGATCCGGTTCCGCCAACAGTGGAAGTCATTGCAGATACCATCAGTCATGGTGAGCGAAAACTTAGCCTTCAGATTGTCGCAAACACCGATGCATATTTTGTGGACTTCTACTTTTTGACCGAAAGTGCCGGCACACTGGATTTGGGTTTGGGTAAAGCGGCAAGAAGCCGTTTACGTCCGCTCAGGAATTCAGATTGGATGCGATTTATGTACCTGGCACCACCGGATGAAGGGATCATCCTGCATCTCTATACAGAACCCGGAGAAGACATTCATATACATCTCAATGAGCTTAATTACTCAGGTATTCCGGAAAATATAGAGTATATCAAACGCCCGGCACACATGATGAACGCCGGTGATTTGACCCTAATCAGTCATTCATTTGTTTTTTAGCAACTATGCAATGCATCGAATGAAAATAGATATTTTGGAGCATTCAGGCATAAACAGCTTGTCAGCATTGCCTGTTCCGATTGAAGTCCGGAAAATTAGAACAGAGAGTAATCGCAAAACAGATATTATCAGTGAAATGCTTTATTAAAGTTTAAATTTTGATCATATGATAGAAGTAATTAACGTTTGCAAAGATTTCCCCCTGAATAAGAAGCAGCGTGAGGAAATGGGCATCAAGGCGAAATCGATCAGGGTTTTGGACGATGTCAGTTTTGTATGTAAACCGGGAAGAATATTCAGCCTTCTTGGGCCAAACGGTGCCGGAAAAACAACTACATTACGGATCATTGCCACTATTTTAAAGGCTAGCGGTGGCATTGTCCGGGTATGCGGTCTGGATCTTTCGGAGAAGCCGAGGGAAGCACGCGCAAAGATGGGTTTTCTAACCGGAACAACCGGTCTTTATGAAAGACTTACCCCAAACGAGGTAATCCGGTATTTTGGAACGCTCGACGGTGTGGATCGAAGCACCCTGGAAAACAGGAAAGACAGACTCTTTGACCTGATGGACATGCACGAATTTGCCAATAAACGGATCGGGAAATTATCAACCGGAATGAAACAAAAAGTCAGTATATGCCGCACGATGATCCACGATCCTGATGTGGTGGTATTTGATGAACCCACTTCCGGTTTGGATGTTATCACGGCGCGCAACATCATTGAATTGATTCGCGACTGCAAAGAGCAAAACAAAACGGTTATTTTTTCTTCGCATATCATGAGCGAGGTGGATCTGCTTTGTGATGATCTTGCCATTATTCACAATGGAAAGATCCTTTTTAACGATACCATGGAAAAATTCAAACAACAAATGCAAACGGCCAATTTAACCGAAGAATTCATTCATATTATTAACAAATCAGAGCCTTCAACGGCAATATGATCTGCTGTAAACGAATGATTGCCGGTTAATTCCGGTCGTTTTTTCCGGTGACAGTCTAATCTGTCGCTTTGCAAAATATCAAAGTTGGAACATACATAATCTAAGAAAAATGAAAAACATCATTACCATAATAAAAAAAGAAGCGCTGGACACCATACGCGACCGAAGGACATTGATAATCATGGTATTAGTGCCGGTCTTGATTTTTCCGGTATTGTTTATTGGTATAACCCGTTTGCAGATGTCAGTGATGGAGCGTGAAGAAGTGCGGCATGTCAGGATTGGTTGGGTTAACAATGACGAGGATACACGCCTTGCCGATTTTATCAATCAGCAGGAAAAGATGGAGCTTATTCCCATTAAAGATGCAGGAATGCTTGAAACACTGATCCGGCAGGACAGTATTTCATATGGATTGGTGGTGCCGGAAGGTTTTGGAGAGGCCCTTGATCAGATGCAGGCTGTTGATTTGGCATTATATTTCTCAGGGGCAAGAATACAGGGTAAGACAAGAATTGACAGGGTTTTGAGCAGTTTTGAACAGGAGTTGGTTAAGAAACGGCTGGCAGAGAAGGAGCTTTCTGAGGTGTTTATCAAACCATTTCACACCACAACTGTAAATATAGCCAGTCAACAGGAAATGATCGGCAAGCTCGCCGGGGGTTTTTTGCCTTACTTGTTTATCATTTTCTGCTTTACGGGGGCCATGTATCCGGCCATTGACCTTTTTACCGGAGAAAAAGAAAGGCGAACCCTTGAAACATTGCTTACCACACCGGTTTCGAGGATTCAGATTCTCATTGGTAAACTCTCGGTTGTTACCTTAACTGGTATCATCTCTGCTGTTTTGGCAATACTCGGGTTGTTTGTCGGGTTTCGACTCACCGCAGGATTGCCCGATGTGATCATGCCGGTGGTGCTTGGCATTCTTAGTGTCCAGTTTGTTCTCATGCTTTTGCTCATGTTGGTGCCGCTTACCATATTCTTCGCCGGGATAATGGTACCACTTACTATCTATGCAAAATCATACAAAGAGGCGCAAAGCATATTAACACCCATGACCTTCATGGTGATAATCCCCGCGGCCATAGCAATGGTGCCGGGAATTGAATACAATGCCATTACAGCAATAATACCCATTATTAACATCACCCTGGCAACTAAGGAAATCATTGCCGGGACGCTGAATCTTTCGTTTTATTTCCTTACAGTTTTGACGCTGATAGGGTTGGCACTAATATCCGTGCTTTTCTGTTCAAGGTGGTTCGGTAAGGAAAGCAATATTTTAAGGTAATCAAAAAAAGAAAAAACCAATGAACCCTTTCATCGAAGCTCCGGAGACCAAAGAATTGGTTAAGGAACTAAAAGAAAAAAAACTTGATCAAAAAGCCTACTCCGACATTGTTGATGACTCAGGAAATCAATATGTTGATCTTGTCCAGGAAGGTGGTGGCATGCTTGGCATTGCCCTTGCCGGATATACCTTTATGCTCGAGCAGGCAGGAATACGTTTTTTCAGCCTGGCAGGCACATCTGCAGGGGCCATAAATACCATGATGATAGCAGGCATGGGAAAAATCGGTACACCGGTTTCCGAAAAGATCCTGGATATGCTGAGCAGCAAGAAGCTTTTTGACCTGGTAGATGGCCCCCCAAGACTCAAAAGTTTGACAGAACGGATACTAAAGAAAAAGCCCAGAGTCATTCTAAATGGAATTCTTAACCTTTGTCTGATCTACAAAACGGCAAAAAATAAGCTCGGCATGAATCCCGGCAAAGATTTTGAAGATTGGATAGACGAATACATGGAGTTGGAGGGCATATCCCAAATGGCTGATTTGGTCGCATTAAGGAAGGATATCCCAAAACTTAAGGACAGGCTCACCAGCGAAGAACTTCAGAGAGAGGCCGGTTTAAAGATCATCACATCCGATGTTACCACCAAGAGCAAAATCTGTTTCCCGGAAATGGCTGAGCTCTACTGGGCTGAGCCGGATCGTGTGAAGCCTTCTGCATTTGTCAGGGCTTCCATGTCGGTGCCATTCTTTTTTGAGCCCATGGAGGTAAAAAATATTCCAAATGCCGGACAAACAGAAGACCCAAACCTGCCGAAAGAAAAAACCGTATGGCGCAAACATACCGGCTACCATGGGAAAATACCTGCCAGTGTTCATTTTGTTGACGGTGGCATGCTCTCGAATTTTCCTATTAATGCATTTCACAGGAGTTCAGGCGCCCCCAAAAAACCTACTTTTGGTGCCCGTTTGAGCACCTGGCGTGACCAGTATTCAAACACCGGTAACCTGATGGGTTTTTGCGGAGCAATGATCAGTACAATGCGGCAACTGCATGATTACGATTTCTTGTTGCGGCATCCCGACTACAAGCAATTGATCTGCAGCATAGATGCCGATGCTAAAAAAGACGAGGAAGGAAATCCTATGTTTTTCTGGTTGGATTTCAACATGCCGCAGGAAAAACAGATCGCATTGTTCCAGTTAGGCGCAAAGAAAGCCCTCGGATTTCTGGAATCTTTTTCATGGGAACAATATAAGGAAACCCGGGAAAAAATCGCTCAGCAATCCCTGTGACAGGTCTGGGTTTAACGATATTCAGTCAAGGAATGCTCCAATGTCAAAACGCAGGATCATATCCTCCAGATAGTTTATGCCATAAATTGCCTTGTTGGGTATGTCAACGGTAAACCATGATATATAATCTTCAATGGCAAAAGAAACAAGGGGGTTAGCATCCCAGTCAAAGACCTGAATATATACTTCTTTGGGTACCCGGTGAATATCATATTCCAACTGCTCCTTTAACAATAGAAAAATCATGTCATTGTCGGCAAAAACATTTTCATAAAAAAGCATGATTTCCTCGTTCTGAATGTTTTGTACCGTTATGTTTTGCGGCATTCTGCCGGTTCTGAAGCCCAGCAGGTGCACCGGCAAACGACTATCCGCAGATTGGTATGGTATGGTATAAATGTCCGCCCTTGGATAGTATTGCATCACTTTCAGCAGTTTACTTTTGTCCGGCTTGATTGCCATACGGTGAAAATGCAGGAGGCGTTGTAAATCATCAGGTATAAGCAGACTCTCATCCATGGCCGCAACTGGCTTGATATCAAATGTGCCATCAATAGGATTCAGGCTAAACAGTTCACTGTAGGCGGATGTGCTTCCGGTGATCAGCTGATCATCTGCATGGAACATGTAAAAAGGTGAAAGATCCCTGGGGAAAGCCTGCGTTTTTTCAACGATGGTGGTGTTTTCAGCAAGACTGCGGCTGATATTAATCAGTGATAGTTTGTGGTCTCTTGCGGGATCGAAAACCCAAACAGCAAGGTCATTTCCCATCACCTCACTTTGTCCTAAAAACCTTGGGCTGATAAATTCATCAGGGCCTCTCCCTTGCCGGGCAAATGAACCGAGATAATCCATCGTGCGGCTGTCATAAACCTGAAAAAGCATGTCGCCCCTGGTTCTGAGAAAAAGAAACCCCTCTACCGCATGGATGCTCATTATACCAAACCGATCCTCAAAAACGTGCTCGCCTTGTAAGCTAAATGTTTCCGGAAAACTGTTTATGACCAACAACTGATGATCGTTTTTACGCTGACATGACAGACTGATAATAATCAGCCCCATCAAAAGAATGCTTTTCATCTTCATTGTTTTTCTTTTTGTGTTGATGATTTATTTAAACATGCATTAATCACTAGTGTAATATCAACGCTACCTTAGCCGGCCCAAGTCTTGATCTTTTTCCTCATATCTTCAAAATAAAATCTTTACGTAGCTAAGGCTATGCGCAGATTTTCTTTTTGTGATCTGAGAAAAAAATCTCTGCGACTTAACCGACACAGTAGCATTGACACGACACTAGCAAACCATTATTTTGACAACCGTTGATTATGGATAATCAATCACATGATTATCCAATATCTGAATTGAGTTGAATAACGATCATTTATTTGAATTTTTAAGCTATTTCAGTAAGACCTGCCGGATTGCAGGCCTTACTGAAATAAGAATCAGTCGTCTTGGCGAAATACAGGCTTACCAGGTTTAATTACGGTTAAATCAAGGATTGCACATTCTTTCACCAATGTAAGAAGCGAAAAACATTATTCATGTTGATTTTATGCTTCTCAAAAGTCAACAAATTTTACACAAAAATAGTATTTTTTGCGCCATATCACCGACATCAAATGTATCAATAACATTTTTTATCAATAATTGTTTGATGCATCAATATGGTACATTTGTCAACAGGCCAGCGGCCATAAACATATCACAATCATGCATCGACTACCTTTTGGAAGGCCAGCATTTTGAGGGTCTGCCGCGTCCACGTTCATCATACTCTTTCCGGCAGGATCCGCAATCATAGTAAGTGCTGCCTGCACTCACCCGCGATTCGTGGTAACAGATTACATGGGTCACACCATTATCATCGCCGGGTTCACCGATATCGTCTTCGGTAGCACTGAGATTGGTAGCGATAAACATCATACTGAATATGGCAATGGCCATTGTTGTCATTTTTTTTGCAATTTTTGTTGTCATTTTTTCTCTGATTTAAAAGTTTATTAAAGAACACCTTATCGAAGCCGTTTTATATCCGCAATCAACATAAACCAGGTGTTTTTTTGGCTATATTTGCAGATATTTAAAATAATTCCTACATTTGCACAACCTCCTTTCTTGTTTAGGGAAGGGACCGGGTGGGAATGGCAACTTACGGACTGCATTTTCCCACCCTTTTACTTCCATTGTTGTTCCGACTAAAAATCCGGTTATATATCCATCACAGCTTCTTCTATCCAATTCAGATATTGACACATAAAACCGGAGTCTTTCATGAAATCCAGCGTAAAAAAACCCTTTGTGTGTAAATTGGCATCAAAGAGAATCAGTTGCGCCTCCGGATATGTGTTTTCATTACTATACAGCGGATCAACTGACCAGGCCACTAATTCAAAATCGCGGATAAAATCTTTTGAAGCCAACTCCTGAAGAAATGGCCGGTTCGACGGATGCGAAACAATGATAAACCGATCACAATCGTAGAAATAGTTCACTATACTGATCAGTGTCTCATGATAGCACTCAGAACAGGCATCTTTTTTCAGATACAAAACAGGCCTGGCGGCAGGCACCATTTTATTAAACACATTTACACCAGCTCCATCAGCCTGCAATCCAACACGGGATAAGTTTTCCTGAAAGGCATCATCAAGACTCATCATACTGAAGCGTGTAATTTTTAACTCATTATTATACCATCTTAACTGATACCTGTAATTAGCAGCTTGCGCCGCCTGCTGCCTGTAGGAAAAGCTCAACCAGGCCGAAAATGCCGCAAATATGATCAACAAAACGAATCTGAGGTCAAATGTATATGCAATACGCTGAATCATTTTTTTCATGGTACATTGAAATTTTAAACAATAATCAAGCGAAAATTTAATAATTTAAGTTTGTGTTAAATTAATTTCCACAACAAAAATACTACTTTTTACATTTATAATTATTTATTTTTTATCTTAATTAGCTTTATTTATAAACAAATTGAAATAATCATGCAAATTTATCGGTTAAGTGTTACTTTGAGCAGTTCAGGGATCACTGCCAGATAGTATCGGAAGTAAAAATTTGAGACTTAAACCAACTTCTTCCATTTTTACATTCAATATATGTGTAAGACGGAGCCTGCTGCTATTCAATTCAATGGTCAAAAAATAAAAAACAGAAAAATGATTATCTTAGCAGCCTTGATACTTCCATATTTCTCATTAATGCTTTTCCCAAAAATGAAAAAATCTGCCCTGCTTTTATTCTGTTTATTGTTTTCCAATGTATTGCTTGCCTCTAACCTGCTTTTTATTCCTTCTTCAGGTATGGAAGAAACGGAGCGTATAATGAAAAATCCGTTCTTCACCGTACATTTTTATACCGATTATAAACTAATTGCTTCTACGGAAACAGCACCCCGTAATAATATGGTACTGCTGGACAGAAATCCCTGGGAGGGGCCATACAGTTATTATGTTGTTTATTTTGACCACCATACCATCAAAGCAGATTATACGGAAATCATAGCCAACCGTGCGGATGTTCTTCACAGCGGGGATCATTTTATGATTGTTCGGAGTGATGAATCAGTGTATGGGCAGTTGCCGCCGGCAAAAAACGACGGCATGATACGTATTTTTGAACAGGAAGCAAGACTGCCCGGGCCGTTATACCTTCCGGTAATTACACGAACAGAACCTGACCCTTTTGTGCAATACCTTTTGGACCAGGTAAACGGTGATTTTGTAACTGACAGGGTGCAACATCTGGAAAACTATGGTACAAGGGATGCCTATGCGCCCGAAAGCGTAATGGCCCAGCAGTGGATCACCGCACAGTTTCTCAGTTGGGGACTTGATGTGGAAGTAATGGACTTTACCATGCCCGGTGGACCTTCCAGCGACAATGTGATCGCAACACTAACCGGCACGAAATATCCGGATGAATATGTTGTTTTGGGAGGGCACTACGACTCCATTTCCTGGAGCGGGTTGGCACCGGGAGCCGACGACAATGCATCAGGGACATCCGGCGTAATGGAAATAGCCCGAATACTAAGCGAGTATGAATTTGACCGAAGCATTATCTTTTGTGCATTTTCGGGTGAAGAATACGGGCTTTATGGAAGTGCGGCTTACGCCAGCCGGAGTGCCCAGGAGGGAATGAACATCCTGGGATATTTCAACATGGATATGATCGGGTATCTAAAACCAGGGCATACAACCATCATGACCTCCCTGATCTATCCCCCCTCCGCGCAGGAGCTTGCCGATTTCTATACCCAGGTTACGGCAATATATTTACCCGATTTCCTGGTGGTGCCAGGAACTCTGACCGGTGGCAGCAGCGACCATGCATCCTTTAACAACAATGGCTATATGGGCATTTTTCCTTTTGAAGATGTGGATAATTACAGTCCCTACATTCATACCCCAAACGACCTGGTCGGACTTAGCTACAATCATGAAGAACAGGCGGTGATCTTTACCCAGGCAGTACTTGCCTCTGTTGTAACCATGGCCAATATGCTCAATCCGCCGAGAAACCTTGTTGCCATTCCGGGTAATGAACAGGTTCAACTGCAATGGGACAACATGGAAGACATCGATTATTTCAAAGTTTACCGTGATGGAACCAATATCGCAGACAGTTACAACAATGCTTTTCTTGATACAGGTGTTGAAAACGGCATTCAATACGAATATTATGTAACAGCTATTTACTCAGATTCGGGAGAAGAATCGGATCCTTCCAACAGGGTCACAGTTACACCCATGCCGCCGATTAGCTTCCCCTTATTCATCGATTTTGAAAACGGTGCCCCCTATTGGGATTTGGATGAGCCATGGGGTTTGACAACACAGGATTCTTACTCCCCCATTCATTCGCTCACAGAAAGTCCCGGAGGAAACTATGGCAACAACCGCAGTGATTATGCAACACTGCATCCGCTAAACCTGATGGGCTATAGTGACGCCACGCTATCATTCAAAACCAGGTACAGAATTGAAAACAACTGGGATTTTATGTACCTGCAAATCTCCACCGATGGCCAGCAATGGACAACCCTTGATACTTATACCGGGAACCAAAATACATGGCTGGAAAAAACATATTCTCTGTTGGATTATGTAAACAATCCATTTGTGCAAATCCGCTTTCATTTCACCAGTGATCACATTATCAATGATGAAGGCATGTACATTGACGATTTTGCCATTACTGTGGAAGGGGGTTACGACACGCAGCTCATACATATACCCGCCGGATGGAGTGGCTTATCCAGCAACGTAGTACCTGCGCAGGCGCAAATTCAGGATATCATGCAACCGGTCATGCATCAAATGATCGCCATTAAAGATATGACTGATATTTTCTGGCCTGATCAGAACATCAATACACTTGGAAGCTGGGAAAACCACGGAGCCTTCAAAATAAAAATGGATAATGATGCCACGCTGGAAGTCTTTGGTTTTTATGAGGAAAACAGGGTCCTAAACTTTGAAGAAGGCTGGAACCTCATGCCGGTACTGAGCAATTTTGCCGTGAATGTATCCCTGATGTTTCAGGGTGTAAAGGAAGGACTTGTGCTGATCAAAGAAATTGCCGGAGAAAAAGTATATTGGCCCTCGCAACAAATTTTCGACCTGGACGATTTCATTCCCGGAAGGGCATACCTGGTAAAAGCAAGTGAGCCATTTTCTGTCGCATTTCCTTCATGTTATTCAGGAGAATCTGCCTCCA
The DNA here is from genome assembly GCA_007122505.1 of Bacteroidales bacterium. Taxonomy (GTDB): domain Bacteria; phylum Bacteroidota; class Bacteroidia; order Bacteroidales; family UBA7960; genus PUPG01. The sequence goes on from SKTQ01000014.1 coordinate 14,010, forward strand.
AACACTCTGATGAGAAGATCTCCGCACCATGGAGCATTGTTGAACCCACAGCAAGTTCTCACATCATAGGTATCCCCAACAATGTGATAACCGGTTTTGAATTGGGAGGTTATATTGGCGTTTTCACACCGGAAGGATTGTGCGCCGGTTCTCTGCACATAGATCATTTCGAGTCTAACAGGGCAATCACCGTGTATGCCAACGACTCGTTGCATACTGACATTGATGGCTTTTTGGCCGGACAGCAACTGTCCTATATATATCATGAGTCTTCCACCGGAAACCAGTATACCTTACTTGCCACTTACGATGAAAGCTATCCCGAGACAGATCACTTTGCCTATGAAGGTGTTTCAATGATTACTTCTCTTCAAATTGATGAAACGGGTGTAATTGAGCCCCAGCCTTTGACAAATGTTTTTCCCAATCCTGCCGGTTCGCATATCACTATTGCAACCCCTTCCAGCCAATCAGTAATGCTTGAAATTCATTGCATGGCAGGAAATATTGTTTCACGCCAGGAAGTATCAGGTAGCAAGACGCTGGATATTTCCGGTTTTGCCAAAGGGATTTATTTTTTCCATCTGACAGGTACATATTTTAAAGAGGTGCACAAGGTGGTGCTGCGATGATTGGACAGGTGTCTGTCCGCTTTGTAATTGCTATTTAAATAGCTGATATCATTTATCAGGGTGTTTTTTTAAGATTGTCCTTGTCGTATTCTTATTCCGATTGCGAAAAAAAATACAGTCATCACCTGCCGGGGCAAGTGATGACTGTAAAGAATAGAATCAAAAAGAACTACCTTTTTATCAGGCGTTGTACTTCTATTTGGTTACCATGTATCACACGAACAAAGTAGAGGCCCGGTAAATGTCCAGCCAGATCAAGTGTATGTATAGGCTGATTTGCGTCCATCCTGGTGGTAAAGACCTGATTACCCAAGGCATTTACAATCTCCACAATAATTTCATTATTGCTTTGCGCAGAGGTCAGTTCAATATTGAATACACCTGTTGTGGGATTGGGATAAACCTTGAACAACGATCCTGCAAGTTCAATTCCTTGTCCGACATCGGTAATGACATCCTCATCCTTATCAGTTGATCTTGGTATACCGCAGTAATCGCTATCATCTTGAGCAATGAAGGCATGCAGATAACCGCCGGCCTCAACTTTCGTTCCAGGAAGCAGCAAAATACTTTCTCCGGCTACCAGGGTAGCGCTACCGCCGTCATAGACAATGAAGTTCCACACAGTCAAAGTTTCCAGGGCGTCGAAACAAACCTCTTCACCTGCCAGTACTTCAACATCGTAAACTTCTTCGTCGACAGGTATATCTGTTTCTTCAAAGGTGGCAACCAGGTGACGATCACCCTCCGCAACAAAAGTATATTCAGGAACGGTGGAAACTGTTTCACCATTTTCGGTCCAATGGAAGAACTGATAACCCTCTTCAGGGTAAGCGGTCATTGTAACCATATCTCCATGTGCATATGTACCAGCACCACTTACCGTACCACCTGACGGTGGAACAGCTTCGGCTGTTATGGTATATTGCTTCAGGGCAAAATGTGCAATCAGCAGCACATTTTCTGCCGGCATTGTAAAGCTGAATGAAGCAAAGCCGCTTATAGTGTTACCGTCATCATCTGTCCACTCCAGGAAATCGTATCCGGGGTTTTCGATAGCCGTAAGAAGTATTACATCGTTTACATTATACAGTTCCTGATCGGGGTCTTTGGTAGTTTCACCTGCCCCGTCGGGTTCAACTTCAATGGTCAGGTTATAACCAATTGCTTTAAAGGCAACTGTAACATGGATATCCATGTCCAGTTCTTCATACAGGAATTCAAGACCGGTATATGGACTGCGATCATTATCCATTACCGTTTCACCGTTAACTGTCCACTCTTCAATTTGGTATCCTTCATCGGGGAGTGCGGTAAACAATATGTCTTTGCCGAAATGTATCTCCTCACCCGACAGAATCTCCTCATCATTTACAGAGGCTGTGATAATTCCTCCATCGCTAACGGCTTCAAATGTTACAGTAAAATTTAATATGGTCATATTAACAAGGATAGCCGTTCCGGCTGTTACAAAAATGACTGAAGAGACTTCCTCATATCCGGTTGCTAAAACAGTATATTCATAGAAACCGGGTAAGATATTTTCAAAGACATAGTCTCCGGCATCATTAGTCTCACCAGCAAAAGTCACGATAGCATCAAGTATAGCCAAACCATTTTCATCAAGTATAACGAAGCTGATGGTGAAAGTTTCCAGAATCATATTCACTGTCACTGAAACATCACTGTCAACAACCTGTACAGAG